>JABGTQ010000106.1 GCA_018647025.1 Nitrospina sp.
AAGTAGCGATCACAAGTTAAATCAAAAAAAATGCAAGTACGAACCACATGTCATTGCCATGCCTGTGGACTCAGAACTTAAAATTCATACAAGCGATCCCATTAACCATAATATCCATACCTATTCATTTGAAAACGATCCTATTAACATCATGTTTCTTCCAGGGCAAGATGCATATTCTCAAGAAATGGAGGAACCA
Source organism: Nitrospina sp. (assembly GCA_018647025.1). Lineage (GTDB taxonomy): Bacteria > Nitrospinota > Nitrospinia > Nitrospinales > VA-1 > Nitromaritima. Next base: position 200 of record JABGTQ010000106.1, read on the forward strand.
GAACTTATTAAAGTGGAGTGTGATCTACACGACTGGATGAGAGCTTGGATTGTTGTTACTCCTAACGGGTATTCAGCTGTTTCGGGCAGCGATGGATCTTTTGAAATACCGGATGTTCCGGCAGGAGACTATGAGTTAACGGCGTGGCATGAAACTCTTGGAAGTTTAACCAAAAGTATCAATGTTGGAGATGATGGACTTAATATTAATTTCGATTTTCCGGAAGTACCGCAAAAAGAAGCAAGACGATAGAATTCAGAATAACCTAATACTCTTTTTACATTTTATGCATAGGGAGACCGCACAGTTATGAATTTTAGAACTATCATTACCATTGTTGTTTTATTGCTATTTATATCCCTAAGTACAGAGAGTAAAGCATATCAAGAAATAGAAGTAACAGACGGTGGAACGGTCCAAGGAAAAGCTAAAATGACTGGTAAAATGCCATATCCAAGGGTTTACCATCTCATTCTTTTTCCTAACATTGATATGTGTTCAGAAGTCGAAACTGATGACGAAATGAACCGCGTTCTCGATGATTTTAAGATATCTGAAGATGGTGGATTAAAAGATGTAGTTATTACCTTGGAACATATAGAGGCAGGAAAACCATTTAATAAAGAACCTATAATGATAAACTCTGAGGATTGTAAGTTTTCCCCAGACGTCAGTGCAGTCAGGCAAGGTGAGGCATTCAAAGTCAATAATATAGATGCCGTCATGCACAATAGTCAAGTATATCAAGCTGAACGCGGAAAAATCATTCAAAACCTTCCAGTACCACCTGAAGAGGTCACCGATGGGAAAATAACCTTCCAGAAAAAATACAAAATTTTTCAAATGATCTGCGGGATGCATGAGTTTATGCAGACATGGGGATACCGCGTTCAAAACCCTTATTACTTCATCACAAAACTTGGAGGCGAGTTTAAGATAGAAAATATTCCACCAGGAGACTATATTCTGAACGGATGGCATTATTTAATGAAACCTAAGTCTCAAAAAATTAGTGTTACTAAGAATGGAACCATATCTGTAAACTTTGAATTCGATGCCAGTAAAATCGAGAGACCGCTATACGAAACAATTAAATCTGGTCGAATCAAAAAAGATGCCGTATATCCTGGAACTGCTAAGGGTAAAGAACTCGGAAGATAGTTTTTTATGGCATTAGAAATTATTAGATCAAAAATATATATTTTTTTAGCCGCTGCTAGCCTTAGTTTTTTACATACTTCCAATACTTTTGCGTTTGGTGCCCCAAGTGAATCAGATATGCCGCAAAGTATTAAAGTTAATGGCAAAAACATCTCTCTCCAAAACTTAACATCTCCCATCGCAGGCTCAAGTCAGACCTTGAGAGATGGTGCAAGTATATATACAAAAAATTGCATCCTTTGCCACGGAGACTTGCTCGATGGTAAAGGTTTGTATGGCGAAAGCTTTTACCCATCACCTGCTAACTTCTTGCTTACTCAATCTATTTTAAGTAAACCTAAGTCGTATTCTTATTGGCGCATAATGAAAGGCGGACCAGGTTTGCCAAGAAAGTTTGAGCCTTGGAATTCAGCAATGCCTTCATGGGAGGGTGTGCTAACAGAGGAGCAAATTTGGAAAGTTATTCACTTTATTTACGAGAAATCCAAAGAACTCTCCTCAGCAAAAAATCAAGAAGTATCAACACCATCAATAGAAAATGGTGAGAAGGTCTACTATAAAAATTGTTCTATCTGTCATGGAGAAAAAGGTGCTGGCGACGGACCTGGCGCAAAAGTATCCAGTCCTTTCCCAAGGAATTTCAAAAAGGGACATATCAAACTTCGTTCAACACCTTTTGGGAAGATTCCAACAGATAAAGATTTGTTTGAAGCCATAACAAAAGGGTCAACAGGAACAACGATGCCATCATGGAAACACCTCTCTGAGAACGACCGACACAGCTTGGTTCTCTATCTTAAAAGTTTATCGAAAAAATTTGCAAAGTTTGTCAAAAAAGGTAAAAAACATAAGATTGCAGTAATCCCCGATCCTCCAAAATTTACATTAGCAAGCCTAGATCGAGGAAAAGATTTGTTTATACAAAATTGCTCAGGCTGTCATGGTGTAAGGGGACGAAGTGATGGAGTTTCCACAAAAAAAATTGTGAATATACCCACCGATGCTATCTGGCCTCGGAATCTGAGCAAACCCTGGAAGTTTCGTCGAGGTGACAAACGTAAACAAATTTTTAAAACACTGCGTACCGGACTATCACTAACTTCAATGCCAAGATTTTCTCCTAGAATATTCAAAGACGAAAAAATCTGGGACCTGGTCCACTACGTACAAACTTTATCCCCATCACAAAAACCAGAAATTCCACTATTTCTTAATGTTAAAAAAATTGATGGAGAGTTGCCAGACGCGCCAAATGACCCCGTCTGGAAAACGCTCGACTCAAATTTTTATCCATTAGGTGGGCAAATCATTCAACCAGAAAAAGTAATTTACCCCATTATAGACAATATTATTGTTAAAGCGGTACATAATGGTCAAGATATCGCATTTTATCTTCACTGGGACGATCCTACAGTTGATCCCATCTTAAAAAAATCAACTGCTGTGGTTGAATCACCTGCTCCACCTTTACCAGCTCATCTTCAAACCTACGAACCTGAAGAACAACAAAAAGAAGAACTAAAACCTCAGGAATTCCCCGATTCAATTGCTATCCAATTCCCTAACTATGTTGGTGATGGTAATGAGAGGCCTTATTTTTTGAATGGTGACTCAGAACACCCTGTCAATTTATGGAAATGGACTTCTCACCCAATGGAAGCCTTAGAATTGACTGCTACAGGAATCGACAAAATTGATATACAGAAAAATAACAGTCAAAACCTTACCTCAAAGGCCAGCTTTAAATATGGGCGCTATTTTTTAGTGATGAAACGTCCGCTTACTACATCAGACCCCAAAATCGATATTCAGTTCCAGCCAGGACAGAATATTCCGATAGCCTTTAACATATGGAACGGTTCAGCAGGAGAAACGGGAAGTAAAAAAGTAATCTCTAGTTGGTTTGATATGGTATTAGAATAAAGGAAATAAAAATCATTAGTTATCAGAGATGGTGATGGAAGGCAGAGTTAATGTTTCAAGGTAGGCTAGTACATCCGTGACATCTTGGACCTCTAGTAAATCTTTAAAATTGCCAGGCATTGTAGAAATTTTTTGAGTCTTAGATTTTTTTATTATGTTCTTAGGAATAAAAATTTCTTTACCTTCTTTGTTCACTAAATAAAATCCTGCATCGTCTTCATTTTTTTTAATTCCTGTAATAAATTTACGTTCTTTCGTTAATATCATCATAGTTTTGTAACCAGATGAAATAACAGCACTCGGATCGAGAATAGATTCAAGGAGAAATTCGCGCGTTCTACTACTTCCAACAAAACTAAGTTCGGGCCCAACAAAACCACCCACACCATTAACGAGATGACATTTAGCACAATTCGCGACTCCTTCAGGATCATTAAAAATTTCATAACCTCTTTTAGGATCACCTTTGGCTGTTAAATATTTTTTCAAAAGCTCTGGTATTTTAGATTTCTTAACTTCTCCGTCAGGCTGGAAAGAAACCAAATAGGAAACAATGGCGCGAGCTTCTTTTGGTTCAAGACCTAAGTTTGGCATTTTTGTATCAGGTCGAAAGTTCTGGGGGTTAGAAACCCAAGCATAAAGCCACTCTGGTTTATAGTTAAAGGAAGAACGATTCAGGTCCGGACCTATTCTGCCTCCTTCATCATTTAGCTGATGACAACCAAGACAACTTTTTTTATTCATTATCAAAATTTTTCCAGCGTCTGTCTGTTCTTTTGTTTGACCATATTCATCAAACCACTTAGAAAAAGAAATTATGTCTTGTCTTGTCAGTTCGGGCTTCCGTGGCCGCTTTATTTGAATATCTTTAGGAAGGATCACCAAGGTATTGTTTATCAAACTACGAATATATAAAACAAGTGACCAGATCTCCACTTCAGATAATGTATGACCAAAGGGAGGCATTAAATGTGATTTCTTTACCTTATATCCCCCAAAACTGATAGCCCTAAAAATTTTTTTATTAGATCTCTTAGCCTGAAATTTGGGATCGGATAGATCTGCAGGATCTTTATCAATAAACTCTGCATTAAAGCCATCTCCTCCACCATGCATTCCGTGACAATGTGCACAAAACTTTAGAAATAAAATCTTTCCTTGATTTAAAATTTTAAGTGAATCGCTGGGCTTCATAAGGT
>JABGTQ010000107.1 GCA_018647025.1 Nitrospina sp.
GAGAACTCTTAGGAGGTCGATCCATAGCCACTGATAAAAAAGTTTACCCAGCGGGAGGTCTCGCCTTCGTAAAGCTACGTAAACCTATTCTCGATGACAAAAACGAAATCATTAAATGGGAAAACTTTTCCCGGTTCGTAGAGGATCAAGATACTGGTAATGCAATTCGTGGGACCGGGAGAGCTGATTTCTATTTTGGAATAGGAGATCGTGCTGGAGCTAAAGCGGGTCGCTTCCACGAATGGGGGGATGTTTTTTATATCGTCAAGAAAAGCAACTCTTGACTAACAAATATTTTAGTAGCATAATTAAATCTCGGAGAAAACAGCATTTTAGAAGGGACCAAATTTGGAAGAAGTAGCCCAGTCATCTTGGACTTTTTTAACTAACCATGCGCACGTTCTATTGTGCTTGGCCAAGAACCCTTCTGAACGAATGCGAGACATTGCATTGGAAGTTGGAATTACAGAGCGCGCAGTTCATCACATTATCGTTGGGCTGGAAGCTGACGGATATTTGGAGCACGTTCGTGATGGAAGGAGAAACGTATACAAAGTTTTCCCTAGTATGCACCTGCGACACACTATTGAAAAGCATAGAAAAGTGAATGATCTAATCCTGCTAGCTAAAAAATAACTGAAAGCAATTCATAAAGTCCACCGATTGAAAAATTTTTAGATATTTATTATATAGAAGTCTTTTTATGGATCTCTCCTAGATCGCTCTATGGATCTTTCTAGGAGCAAGAAGTCAAACCCTACCTATCTTGCTCCAATCTCAATTGGAATACCTATATTAACCTTACTTGTGACAGTGACACAACTTGTGTTGGTGATGCCGCGATGGTTCGAGCCAAACTTAGTTATTCCAATTACTTGAATGATGACGAGGCAAATACTTTCTGGTGCTTAGCTTAATACCGCAATACGTTAATAGATCATACTTATGTCGATGCCATTTAAGTCAGGAGGTATAGCGTCCATTATCTATCTCGCCTTGGGAATGCAGCTCGTTAAATAGAATCTATAGGCTTGGTTATAGGTGAACTCTTAAACAACCTATTGACTTATGAAGTTTATTTCGTGTATTTTATTTCCTAATTTGACCATCCATAATTAGGCGCAAGCAAACTTAACCAATCAACCTTACATAATGTTAGAGCTGCTTCATGATAAAAAATAAAGATACCGAAGACAAAAGTGAACTAAGTGAAGTTTTCTAATCAATGCTAAATACAATGAAGAACTTGATGCAAAAGGAAAGTTTTAAGTGCGCTTTTACCAGGCTTAGAGCTTACCCAGAGAGAGAAGTTTCTATTAAATTTGCAAGTCGAAAATCACCACTATCCTTCTAGAGATTGGATTGTAAAATGATAGCTCCATTCCTTATACTCCTCTTTCCATTATTAGCTGGGGTCCTCATACGGGTTCTTGGCAAACAAATGCATTCTCACGTTGCCCGGGTTGGTATCATTGCAACGGCAACCTCGTTTTTCCTTTCTACCTGGACTCTATATTATGTAAGCACAGAAGGCCCAATTCATGTAATACTTTGGCCATTAAACCCTGAAAACGCCTCCCTTTTAAAAGTAGGAATGTTGATCGACTGCCTCACGGCCGTCATGATGGTGTTGATCACAAGTGTCAGCACGGTCATTCATGTATATTCGATTCGATACTTAGAGGGCGATTCTGGTTATGCTCGATTTTTTGCGCTGTTGAGTTTTATGACTTTCGTGATTCTTTCTCTCGTTTCCAGCCCGAACTTATTCATGCTGTTTGTGTTTTGGCAACTATTAAGTTGGGCGCTTTATCTAATTCTCGCATTTAATTTTCCCAACCGTCCAGCCTGCCAGAATGCATTTAAAACTTTTTTCGTCCATCGGGTTGGAGATGTAAGTTTTCTTTGCGGAATCTTTCTGGCCTATAAATATTTCGGTACTCTGGAATTTACTGAACTTTTTAAAGCAGCGGCAGAACAGCCTCAAGTGATTTCGTTGTTTTCTGGAATGTTTGATATCAGTGCTGTCACC
>JABGTQ010000108.1 GCA_018647025.1 Nitrospina sp.
AGATACAAGAGGCTTGGTGAAAGATGGCCAACCAGTACCAGATTTAAATTTATCCTGAGAGCTGAAAAGTGGCTCTCCAGAAACAATGTCTACATAGATTCCTTGTTTCTTATTACTCCAGTAGTCGTTTATATAAGGGGGCTCAGTACCATTTTCCTGCGTGACTCGATATTGAAGAGAGGTTAGCTGTTTTTTTAATTTACTTTTAGGTGGTTTTATAAATTTAGTATTAAGGGATTCTTTGCTCTCGGAATTATTTTTTTTTTTGATTTTTGTTACTTTATATTCAAGGTTATCGCCCCAATATTTTTTTAGAAATTGGTCTCTTCCCGACCCTACGCGGTATATCTTGTAACGAACTGTACTCTTCTTGTAGAAATCTTGATGGTATTCTTCGGCAGCATAAAATGTATTTGCCTTAATAATCGTTGTTTCTATCTTGTTTTTAAATCGCTTGCTTTTTTCAAGTCGGTCTCTAGATTTTTCAGCTAGTTTTTTTTGATCTTTATTGTGGTAGAAAATAGCAGGTCTATATTGTTTTCCCCGATCCACGAATTGCCCGCTTCCATCAGTAGGGTCGATATTTCTCCACAATACTTCCAATAAATCGTTGTAAGAAATTTTAGAAGGGTCGTAATGAATCTCTATAGCTTCTGCGTGATTTGTTAAGCCGGTTGCTACTTCTTTATAACTGGGGTTTTCTTTTTTACCTCCAGTATACCCAGAAATGACTTTTGAGACACCTGGCAGCTTTTCAAATGGAGGTTCCATGCACCAGAAGCAGCCACCTGAGAAGGTTGCTTTCATTATAACAGGCATTACAGAAGATTTACCTTTGTCCCTAGACTCAGATGATCCATTTATTGTAAAGAACGCAGCTATTAAAACTATCAATATAATAAAAAAATGAATATAATTATTTTTCATTATTTTATCTTCAGGTAATGTATTTCTGGGACTTCAATTCTTAGTTTTATCAAATAACAGTATTTAATTAGTCTATTTTATTTTTTGTTTTTATGAAAATTTTTTTGAGAGAAACACCTCTTTAATCAAATTGTGTTTTTATATTCATCTTGAGCTATTTAGAAAATCCCCTTCCAACTTTTCACAATCTCTTGGCAGGTATTTGCAAGAACAGTTGATTGAGTGGGGTATAAAAACCCCCCTTTATAATAAGCTTTTATTAAGCAATAAGCCGTTAGGAGGTTGTTAAAACTGGGGCTGAGGACCTTGCAACTCCAGCTTAAAAATGGCAAAAAAAACCATTTAAACCATTAGATATCAATAAATTAAAAAAATATACCAGTGAAGTGATTTTTGTTTGACAACACAATATATTGTGTATATTGTTATTTTCTATCACAAGATATGGTTGTGTGATGTTTTCCACGGAGTTACATAAAGTAATGTTGCAGGTGGGTTGGGTGTTCTAATTTTTTTATTCGTTAAATCATAAAAAAAGGAAGGTTCGTGTGCATATTGACCGAGTTTTTACTAGGTATTCGGCAGATCAGAATGATCCCTACAGCGAAATAGATTTTGTAGAACGAACTTCAAAAATCACTAACGCAGATGGTTCCATTGTTTCTCAAATGGAACAACTGTTAGTACCGACCCTTTGGTCTCAGGTGGCTGTAGATATTATGGCTCAAAAATATTTTCGAAAAGCTGGGGTTCCTGTTCGACTCAAGAAAAAAATAGAGGTTGGTATTCCTGACTGGCTTTGTCCGTCAGAGGTAGATGCTGAAGCGTTGTCCGAACTTCCAGAATCAAAGCGGATGGGTGGCGAAACAGATTCACGGCAAGTGTTCCATCGTTTAGCGGGTTGCTGGACCTATTGGGGTTGGAAGAATAAAACTTTTAAAGACGAAGATCAGGCGCGCAATTATTACCAAGAAATGTGTCACATGCTGGCAACCCAGATGGCAGCTCCGAACTCTCCTCAGTGGTTTAACACGGGACTTAACTGGGCTTATGGTATTGAGGGGCCTGCTCAGGGGCATTATTTTTTCAACGAGAGCACGGGGCAGGTTGAAAAATCAAAAAACGCTTATGAACGACCTCAACCGCACGCTTGCTTTATCCTTTCGGTCAAGGATGACTTGGTCGGCAGCGGTGGAATTATGGATCTTTGGCAACAGGAAGCACGGTTGTTTAAATTCGGGTCTGGCACTGGGTCCAATTTTTCCAAATTACGCGGTAATAACGAACCTCTCTCAGGAGGCGGTAAGTCATCAGGGCTTATGAGCTTTCTTAAAATTGGTGATCGCGCAGCAGGGGCCATAAAGTCTGGAGGTACAACAAGGCGCGCTGCTAAGATGGTAACTCTCGATATAGATCATCCAGATATTGAAGAGTTTATAAACTGGAAAGCTAAGGAAGAGGGTAAGGTTGCTTCAATAGTGACAGGTAGTCGAATTCTTAAGCGACGGCTGAAGGAAGTTTTTATTGCTTGTTGGGATGAAGCCTTGGAAGGTGATGCTCGTTTCAATGTTAAAGAAAATCCCAACCTTAAAAAAGCTGTACGGAGAGCAATAGAAGATTTTATTCCAGAAAATTATATTTATCGCGTAATTCAACTGGCGCAGCAAGGCATAAAGGAGTTTGAATTTGAAGAATATGACACTAACTGGAACTCTGAGGCTTATGCTACTGTTTCCGGTCAGAATAGTAATAATTCTGTTCGTCTGACCAATGATTTTTTGCAAGCAGTAGAGAATGATGGTAATTGGGAACTTCGCCAACGTACCACGGGAAAAGTTAGTCGACAGTTAAAAGCACGAGAGCTTTGGCAGTCTATAAACACTTCGGCTTGGGCCAGTGCTGACCCAGGGCTCCAGTTCGATACAACTATTAATGAATGGCATACTTGCCCGGAAGAGGATCGGATTCGCGCTTCTAATCCTTGCTCAGAGTATATGTTTCTGGATGATACGGCGTGTAACCTGGCATCAGTTAATTTGATAAAGTTTTTTGATTCGAAGACGGGTGTCTTTGACGTAGATCATTTTCGCCATGCTTGTCGTTTGTGGACCGTGACACTTGAGATTTCTGTGGCTATGGCGCAATTTCCAAATAAGGAAATTGCACGTAAAAGCTATGAATATCGTACGCTGGGATTAGGGTATGCAAATTTAGGTGCACTACTGATGGTAATGGGAATCCCTTATGACTCCGATCAAAGCCGTGACATAACAGGTGCGATTACGGCATTGTTAACCGGTGCATCCTATGCGACATCTGCTGAGCTAGCTTCTGAGCTAGGGCCTTTCTACCAGTATGAAAAAAATAAGAAGCATATGATGCGCGTTATGCGTAATCACCAAAGGGCTTTATTAAATTCTGATCAATTGGACTACGAAGGATTATCCATTTTCCCTCAAGGAGTTTGTGCGGCTAATTGTCCTAGTAGTCTTATAGTAGCAGCTAAAAAAGCATGGGGTGATGCCCTAGCACTGGGAGAAAAGTATGGTTTTCGCAATGCGCAAACCACTTGTATCGCCCCTACCGGAACCATTGGCTTATTGATGGATTGTGATACTACGGGAATTGAGCCAGATTATGCCTTAGTAAAATACAAAAAACTCGCAGGGGGCGGTTATTTTAAAATAATTAACCAGTCTGTTCCCTTTGCCCTTCAGCGGTTAGGCTACAAGTCAGACGAAATACAATCAATTGTAAGATACTGTGTCGGGACAGCAAGTTTTGAAGATGCTCCTCATATTAATCTTAGTTCCTTAAAGAAGAAAGGGTTTACAGACGAAGCGCTTTCTAAAATTCAGCAGGAGTTACCAAAAGTATTTGATATTACATTTGCTTTCAATAAGTTTGTTTTAGGTGAATCCTTTTGCGATGAAGTTCTTGGGATTAGTAGCGAAGAACTCGACTCATTTGATTTTAATATGCTTAGTTATCTCGGCTTTTCAGAGAAAAATATTGAAGAGGCCAATAATGTTATTTGTGGCACCATGACCATAGAGAATGCGCCCTATCTTAAACAGGAACATTATTCAGTTTTTGATTGTGCCAATACATGCGGAAAGTATGGAAAGCGCTTCATCCAACCTGGGGCCCATATTTATATGATGGCGGCAGCTCAGCCGTTTCTTTCAGGTGCTATTTCCAAAACAATTAATATGCCCAACGAAGCAACTCTTGATGATATGGATAATGCACATATGCTCTGTTGGAAGCTCATGTTAAAGGGAACGGCTGTGTATAGGGATGGATCAAAGTTAAGCCAGCCACTTAACAGTACATTGAGTGCAGAATTTAATTTACTTGAAGTTGATGATATTGTGGAGAAGGAACCACTTAAAATTGCCGAGAAAATTATTGAAGTCGTGCGTGAGAGAAAACGAAGAACACTTCCCCATAGACGGGCTGGTTATACACAGAAAGCAGTTATTGGTGGACATAAAGTTTATTTGCGAACAGGTCAGTACTCTGATGGGTCGCTCGGTGAAATATTTATCGATATGCATAAAGAAGGAGCAGCCTATCGTAGTCTTATGAACTGTTTTGCGATAGCGATTTCCTTAGGGTTGCAACACGGTGTTCCTTTAGAAGAATTTGTCGATGCCTTCGTCTTTACAAGATTTGAGCCAAATGGAATTGTCACAGGCAATGAACGAATTACAATGGCTACTTCCACTATTGATTATATCTTCCGAGATTTGGCCATTCATTACCTTGATCGCACAGACCTTGCTCAAGTTACGCCTGATGATCTCCGAGCAGATGCTATAGGGAAGAACCATGAGTCAGAGTCTGGTGAAACACCTAGTCAGGACTCAAAAGGTAAAACAACATCAGGAATAATTCAAAATGAAGGCGGGGAAAGTCTTAATAAGACGACGCCCCCCCCCTCTGACTTACAGGTAAAAGAAAATAGAAGTAATGGACGCGCTAAGGCTGTCGAAATAATTCCAATCCTTGGTAATGGAGGTGAAGGAGGGCAGGCTGTAACAGCGAAAAAATTAATTTCTACAGTGGGGATCGCGAAGTTAAAGGGCTATGAAGGTGATCCCTGCGATGATTGCGGGCAGCTGACTCTTGTTCGAAATGGGACTTGTCTCAAATGTCAAACCTGCGGAGCGACTTCAGGTTGCTCATAAATTTCGGGAAAATCCTTTTACATTGCGCTAATTAACTGACTTCGCACATCGGAAACCAAAGGTTGGATTTTTAAGGTTGCCGGGTACTACATTGCGATGGTTTCCCGTTTTAAAATTAAGTGAACTCGTCCAGCCCCCTCCCTTGATAACTTTGTCATTTCTGTTTTTTTTAGGTCCTAATTTTTTCTGGGGAAACAAGTTCTTGCTGTCAACCCATTCCCATACATTTCCAATCATATCCAATGTCCCATAAGGTCCCGCTCCTAGAGGAAATGAACCTACAGGCGCGACCGAAATGAAACCATCATTTTGCCCAACAAGATTGGCAAGGGGTCTTTTGTTATTATTACTCAAATATGTAGATTTTTTTAAGGAGGTCCCAGCTGCTAACTCCCACTCAGTTTCTGTGGGTAGACGTTTTCCTACTGCTCGGCAATGTTTGTCTGCGTGGATCCAATCGACACTCATTGCGGGACAAAGCAAACATACTTCTACAGTTATGTAGGTTTGATCGTGAGTTGGATGAGTTTTATTATATTCTGCTAGGGTTACTTCAGTACGGTCAATATAAAATGGAGTTATTTTTTTTCGATCATTGGTGGCATTGAGATGAAAAATCGAGTCACCTTGTGTTGACTTCAAAGAGCCGGATGGAAAAGAGGGTGGATCGATCAAAACCATAAGTTTACCGTCATTGGGAGAAACTATAGATGGCAAGAGTACTTGGTTTAAATTGGAAGGCGAGGATAATTTTTGGACCTGCATTTTATTTGGTGCAGATTGTCTTTTAGAGGACTTGGTTTTTCTTTTAAATATTTTGGTTCTTTTGTTACGACCTTTTATTTTTCTTTTATATTGTTTTGTATGACTTTTAAGTTGTTTGATATTTTTTTTGTATTTTGGAGGGTGTTTCCAAGAATATTTTCGGTGATTGCTTAGGCTAGAATTACATGCTGATATAAAAAAAAAGGTTAATAGCGTAAGAACAACGATAGCTCGCAAGAGTTCTATTCCTTAGACGACATAGATTCAAATCTTTTCTTCAAATTTTGGTAACGTTCGTACTGTATTTTTGCTAATTCGGGTTTTTTAAGTTTTTCATAAGTAAAACCCAAACTATATCGAGCATTAAAATGAGTAGGGTCAAGTTTGATAACAGATTTAAAGGCTTCAGCTGCCTTTTTATAATTATTGCGATAATTATACATTCCCCCTAGCCCATATAATGCATCAACATTGTTTGAGTCTAGTTTTGTAGCTTTTAAAAAAGTATTATACGATTTGTCGTAGGCCCCATTTTGATTATGCTTCAATGCTTCTTTTACTAATTCTTCACTATTTGGGGATGAACATTGGCCAGTAACCAAAGCAATAAATAAGATCATAGAAAAGAAAAGAATACGGTTGGATAAATGCATATATTAAAATATCACTGGAGAAATTTCAAATATTAATAGTCTGTCTTTAATCATAGTTTATTCGATGGGTAGTTCTAACGGTAATAATATTTATGTTGGCACCATTAAATAGAAAGATTGAGGTAATTTGATTTTAGATTACCTGGTTAATTCCTGCCTCAGTTAATGTAAGGCGATTCTTAAGATAAAGTTTTCTATCACCAAACTTTGGAGTGGGCTCATTACATAATGCCCCACAATCAGCTATACCACTACTAATCGGAGATTCATGAAAGTGACATAAAAATAAATCCTCGGTTTCTTTAAATGATATTTTGAGTTGGTTTCGGTCTTCTTCTCCGCGCATACCAAAATAGGGAAAATGGTGAATATATCTACCAAATAGATTGTCACAGTCGAAAATATATTTTTGTGTATCAAGAATATGGGTGTGCCAGAATATGTCGATATCCTTGCTTGGAACGATTATTTTTTCATTATAGGTATTAGATAGATAAAGAAA
>JABGTQ010000109.1 GCA_018647025.1 Nitrospina sp.
ATAAACTTCCGGAGCAAGCTGTTTTATAAAATAACCTTTTTTACCTAAAGGAGGTAGTGATTCATAATAACCATCCGATGCAAAATCATCCATAGAAAGAGACCGCGGAGAGGCTGCACAACCAAAAAAAAACCATGCAACTAGTAGAATAACCAACAATCTTGAAATCCTAAAATAATAGGTATCAAACGTAGTAAACATTTTTTTCTCCCTGTCCTCTTGAACTGACCTGAATTAGTAACTAATTTGGCTTAAAGTTAGAGATAAAAAAGCCTTAGCCTGCTACCCTCTTTTCAGCATAGGCTAACATATTTACAATTAAAATTTTATATTCTGGCAAAGGTTATACATTTTTTATGCATTTTGCTAAACTAGTTTTTAGTTGGTACAAGTCAAACTAAAGAGACATCACCACCTACGCATTACTAATACTAAAGGAGGGCTAATACATGAAGATGACCCAATTAACCACTTTAGGATTTTTCATCTTTCTATTTCTAACGGCTTGTTATGGAACTGTAGGGGGGAATTTTGATAGCTCACAAATAAATAGTATTCAAAATCACCTGACTACCCAAGAGCAAATCTTTGAAAGATTTGGCGCCCCATTTAAGAAGGGACTTGAAAATGGCCAGGCTATGTGGACTTACCAGTATGATAAATGGAATGCCCTGGGTTCTGCCCAATCCAAAGACTTGGTCATTTTGTTCGATAACAAAAATATTGTAAAGGCCTATCGCTTTACTACTAGCAATCCGAAAAAACTGTAGTCATAAATTGTGAAAAAAATCTCCATTTTTGTCTACGACTTCGATGGCACCTTGGTCGACACATTCGAAGATATTGCAAACTCAGTCAATCTGACTCTAACCGAGATGAGTCTTCAGTCCTTGGACCGGGGAACCATTTGCAAGAATATTGGTAGCGGAGTAGTCAATCTCATGACACGCTCCTTGGCAGGCTCTGGATGTAATGATGTAGAAACGGCTGTTTCCATTTTTCAAAAATACTATAATCATCATTTGTTGGATCAAACCAATTTCTACCCAAGTGGAAGGGAAATTGTGGCGCATTTTTCAAATAAAAGAAATACTATCTTATCCAACAAACCTGTCTCATTTATCGAAAAAATTCTTATAGGGCTTAACTTTTTAAGTCCTTTTGATTTGATACTCGGAGGTGACAGCCTAAAAGAGCGGAAACCCAACCCAATTGGGCTTCAGTTGCTAATGAAAAAGTTTTCTTGTCCCGCAAAAGAAGTTTTGATGATTGGAGATAGCTCAATCGATATAGAAGCAGGAAAAAATGCGGGAGTTGTAACCTGTGGAGTTACCTATGGATTGGGTGACCCAATTTCTCTTCGTGACTCCAAACCCGATTACTTAATCAATAATCTTTCCAGGTTAAAGTCATTATTTAACTGAATGAAAATATTTTTTTCACTGTTGCCTAAAGGTTATCACTCTAACGCTCTGTCAAAGTACCCAACCCATTGATATAGATTGACTTTAAAAGTTTCGAAGCCTACAATTTTCAAGAATGGTCTCCAATAAAAAGATTAAATCAATTTACCTAATTGCCATCTGTGGCACTGGGATGGCCTCTCTTGCCGGTCTTCTTCAAAAATCTGGCTATTTGGTCACGGGATCTGATGCAAATATCTATCCACCGATGAGTACGCTTCTAAAATCATCAGGGATAGATATCAAACCTGGTTACCAACGTAAAAATATTACCGCCGATATTGATCAAGTTATTGTTGGTAACGCTGTATCTAAAGATAATTCAGAGGTCTTGGCCGTCCAAGAAAAAGGCATTCCTTATATTTCTTTCCCAGAGGCCATAAAGAAGTTTTACCTTAAAAATCAAAAGTCGTTAGTTGTTACTGGAACACATGGAAAAACAACCACAACAGCACTTTTAAGTTGGGTTTTACATTCTGCTAAACGAAAACCAGGCTTCATGGTGGGCGGTTGGATGAAAAATTTTGACGGCAACCATGCCATTCCGGAAGGGGAGTTTTTTGTAAGCGAGGGGGACGAATATGACACAGCATTTTTTGATAAAGGACCCAAATTTCTGCACTATAGCCCATTTGCATCTATCTTAACAGGAATCGAATTTGATCACGCTGATATATACAGGGATCTTGATCACATAAAAAATTCTTTCAGAAAGTTTGTAAATATCATTCATCCTAGCGGGTTTCTCTTAGCTGCCTTTTCTGATAAAAACGTACAAGATGTATTAGCAGATGCTTCATGCCAAGTCGAAACTTACGGTTTTTCTTCTTCTGCAGACTGGGTAATTGGTGACTATAAATTTGTAAGTGGTAAAGGATATTTCACCTTAAGCCATCAAAACGTCAATGTTGCAAACTTTAATCTCCCAATGATAGGGCGACACAATATCCAAAATGCCACATCGGTAGCAGTCATGGGTCTTAAACTTGGTCTCACAACTCAAGAAATTCAGGAAGGGTTTCATACATTTAAGGGAATCAAACGAAGACAAGAAGTTTTAGGAGTTAAAAACGGGGTGACCGTGATAGATGATTTTGCGCACCACCCAACAGCTATTCAACTAACACTTGAAGGGATTAAGGAGGCTTACCCTGGACAGCGTATATGGGCTATTTTTGAACCCCGTTCCGCAACTTGCAAGAGGAAGGTTTTTGAAGATAGGCTACCAAAAAGCTTCACACCAGCAGACCTAGTTATAATAGCAGATCTATTTGCACCAGATAAAATTGATCCTAAAGACCGACTAAACCCTGAATTGGTTGTCGAAAATATAAACAACGATGGTGGCGACGCTTACTTTATTCCCGATACAGAGGCTCTGATTAACAAACTAATCACCGAGTGCCGCCCAAAAGATGTACTACTCATAATGTCTTCAGGTGGTTTCTCTGGAATTCATCAAAAACTTATTGCTCGTTTGTAATCAAATATATTCCATTTAATTAATCTATGAGAAATTACGGCCAATTAAAATTAGAATTGATTTGCAAGGGACTTGTTGTCCCAGATGAAGTCCGAGGTGTATCGGAAATAATCGGTGGATATTGCGACGGCCGACCTGGTGATGAAATCGTATTGAGCCTTACTGATAACTTTATCGTCAAAGTACCAATTAAAGAAACTGGTCAGGACAAACCCACACTCAAGCTCTTCAAAGGACAAGTAAAACTAAGGTGTATGGGCAAAGAAGTTGACGTCAATATTGTCCCTCTGCCTAATTTTGTCAGAGAACAAATGAAAAAACGTTCCCCAATATCAGAAAATTCTTGTATCGATGGGTATTGCATGAATTTGTTTTTAAGAGCGGTTGGACAAAAAAACCGCCTTAACTTGACACTTGAAACTATTCTTTCTGCGGTCAAAGCAGCCTTTGAAGAGGGTGCTGCTGACCTTATTCAATTCAATATGGACTACTGTCGTGAACCAGATCGTGGTCTTACTCGTTTGGCACCAGTTGTACAGGCTATAAAAAAAGAGTTCAGCACCTTCATAGCCTTGCGTGGTTTCCCTCCCACAGACAAACAAACTTTAGACAAAGTTTACGCTGCGGGAATTGATTTATTAAATCTTCCGCTTGAAGGTTTTGTTGGTTTTCCTAAAAAAGAAGATGCAATATCACAGCCACTTGTATATGGCGCGTTAGAATATGCTGCAAAAATTTTCCCAGCTGGAACTGTTTGGACAGAGCTATTTTTAGAATCAGGTTCCATTGAGGCTCTGAAAGATAAAATCGATTACCTCACAGAAAAAGGAATTCTCCCCTTATTAAAATTAGTACCACCAAACATCGTCACCGAAGAATATTACCTCCATGTTATCGAAGCTGCTCGTTACTTAGAAAAATCTGTCCAAAACGCCCAGTTCCCACTCAAGTGGCTTTTCCCTCACTGCCGCTATATGTCCCCGTTGGACACTCGTTTTTTTATTGATCCACCAAACAAAGCAAAGCTTAACGCAAAACCTGTTTATAAATCTTTATTAGGCCGTAAAACGCTTGAGGGATATACAAAGCTACGACGAAAATTGCGAATCAAAGACGTAAGTGATTCGTACGAGTCAGCCGGCTTGTAAAACTGATTTACACGTTTTAAATTTTATTTTAATTCTCTAATAATTAAAAAAACCCTATTTTAGATCAATTTAAGGGTAGCCCTTGAACTCTTATTGGACTATCTGTTAGGGTAAAGCTATGAGTTTATGTGATCTAGGTTTAAAAAATAAAGCGGTTAGAGATCTCGATATTCCTGAAGTGCCTCTGGTAAAATTGGACACTTTATGGCTTCAAATCGGTGGGACCCTATGCAATTTAGAGTGCACACATTGCTTCATCAGTTGTGGTCCAAAAAATCATACGCATGAAATGATGAACCTGAAAGAAGTACAGGGACGGTTGTTAGAATCTAAAGATCTAGGAGTACGCGATTACTATATAACAGGCGGTGAAGTTTTCATGAATCCCGATATTTTTGAAATTTTAGCCGCTATTCTCGAGTATGGTCCGCTTGACGTTCTGACTAATGGAACCCTTATCACTCTTGGAAAAGCTGCCCGGTTAAGAGAAATTCAAAGCAAATCTTCTCATAGACTCCAATTTCGTGTGAGCATGGAAAGTTTCGATGAAAAGCTAAATGATCTAACACGTGGAGAAAATTCTTTTAATAAAGCTGCAGAAGGAATTAGCAACTTAAACTCTTTCGGATTTTCCCCTATCTTAACTGTCACACGTAACTGGGATGAGGCAAAAGAAGCAGAAATGGAAGAAGGTTTTTATAATTTTCTAAAATCGCTAAATATTTCTGAACCACGAGTCAAAATCCTTCCAGGATTCCTCCTCGGTCAACTGGCGGTAAATACACGTAACTACTTGGGACACGAACATGTTACTAAGGAATGTTTTGAAAATTATGATATTACAAACTTACAATGCGCAACATCCCGAATGGCAACCAAAACAGGCGTCTATGTGTGCCCTATTCTTGTCGATAATGACAAAGCAAGAATGGGAGAAACGATAAAAGAAACGCTACATCCTTTTCCACTTGCTCATTCCGCCTGCTATACCTGCCGCATTACTGGAATGACCTGTAAAAGTAACTAAGACTACTCGCCTTATTGAGAAAACCTTTATTATTTTTAATAACATACTAGTATTCTTTTGTGTACATATTTGACCTGTTGTGCGGTACATTGACTTTTTTAAAGAAAATCTTTCAAAATATTATTTTTTTTAATGCATTAGGAATATAT
>JABGTQ010000015.1 GCA_018647025.1 Nitrospina sp.
GATATGCCAAAGGTCGGGAAATGGGACGCAGATTTAACTCGCAAAGACCCTGCTATGGTTGCCCTTGCAGTGTGGGACGGAGTCAAAGAAGATCGGAATGGTCGCAAAGTGATAAGTGTCTGGCAACGTTTAAATATTCTTGATAAATAATCTGAAATTCATTTGGTTAAAGCCAGACTCATGGTCAGAATATTTTTGATTGCTCCTTATTTACTTATTTTCTTTCTTTGCAATCCATCCAATCTTTTTGCCCAAAATATCCTGACCACCACCGACGTAGGAGAGCTCAATAGACTGATTCAACCGCATCTTCCACATTCACTCTCAAACAAAAATCCACCTACCGACACATTCAATTTGTCTATCTCTCTTCATCCAGAGGAAACCCCTGTTATTTTTTCAATCCCAGGGTTTCATTCACTGGGATGTGAAAAATGTCATAAAGGAGAGTCACTTCATTTGAAAGCCGCAAATAGAATGCGCAGGGTTTTAGAAAAACTCAAAAAAATACGGCCAAAATTACGTGAAATACCGCTGCGTCAGTATGTCATTCAGTCTTGGTCTGACCCATTACTTTCGCCGAACCAGTTGGCCCATACTACCTTTGATACAATTCGTATTTCACCTGCTGCTATTTTAATTGATGACAAAGCATACAAGGATGCTACCCACTTTCACGAATCTCTACATCTAACCCAAAAATTTCTTGGGCCCGCCAACGAACTAGAAGCCTATAGTTTAAACATTATTTCCGACCCCCGTTTTTTACTTTTAAATTTTCCTTACTTTGAGGACACAATTAAAAATTTTTTTATTGAAGACTTTTCTGAAATGCTTAATAGCTTTTACGCACGTCCTATTCGCGAAGAAGTTGCCGTTCCCAAAGAAACTCAATGGTTTTTGGCTCCATTCAATGAAAATCAACTAACACATCTAAGAAAAGTAATTAATACGATTAACCCTCTATTAAATGAAGTATCACAGTTAAATCAAGATTTCCCAACAGAGTTTGCCTATCTCAGTGAACAAACAGGCAATCCAGCTCTCCTTTTAGAAATCGTTGCAGCAAAGCGCCTACCAGCCCTCAGTTCAGGGGTATCCGAAAAAACTAGGCAAAAAGCATTCAGTTTTTTTGACCTGCAGATGAATAAAAAAGATAACGTACGGCTGGGTTACAAAATAAATCGTAAAAAGGAAGCTTTTTTGTTCCTCCAAAATCAATTGCTGCTTAAAGATCCTGTTATCAACCTGCGGATTTACTTCGAATATCTTAAAAAGAACTTTGTGAAATCAGACGGAACAATTAACTTAAAAAGTACAGAAGGGGAAGATTTTAACTCTTACATATTGTCAAAAGTGGAAGGTATAAAAAAAATGATTTCCTATGAGGGTATAAGCCAGATCGAACGAGAAGCCGCTAGGAAATGGATCAAAAAAACCTGCAAAACTCTATTAGGGAATTGTATAGAAGTTGAGAAAAAAAATTAAACTCAAAGCTGTGCTGCCGGAGTTACAGGCGAAGGGCCTTTTACATGATCCTGCAAAGTCTCATTTTGAACCTTCTGCTGAAGGTTGATCAATCCGTCAATCACCATTTCGGGGCGTGGTGGGCAACCTGGAATATAAAGATCCACGGGGATAATAGTATCTATCCCCATCACAGTAGTATAGTTATCATAAAACCCACCAGAGACTGTGCAAACTCCGTAGGCCACTACCCATTTAGGTTCTGTCATTTGGTTATAAACTTTAACTAGAATGGGTGCCTGTTTATGACTGATAGTTCCCACCACCATTAGCAGATCTGCCTGACGAGGGGAAAACCTAGGGAATGCTGCACCAAAACGATCTAGATCATATCTTGGGCCGGCCACTGACATAAACTCCATACCGCAACACGCAGTAATAAACGGATAAATAAAAAAAGAATATTTCCGTGCCCAGTTAACCGCCTGAGTCATCTGTGTCACAATCACATTATTTCCGAGACTCATCTCTAAGTCGGATTGATATAGTTTACCCATCCTATACAGCTCCCTTTGATCCTAATTACTATTATCTTATGAGTTTTCTTAATCATAAAATATTTCCTAATAAAAGCAAACAAAATACATCATTCCAGACCTAATTTTATATTTCCTAAAATCAGTTTAAATAAAAAATTACCTTTTAGCTAAGTATCGTTATTGCCCAAGTGGCAGGCGAGATGTATAATAATTAGTTAATAAAAAAATAATTCTGAGGAAGTAATACCATGCATTACGAAGGAAATAAGGAGGCTAAAGGTTACACAAAGTCTATTTCTGAAACTGAACAGCTAGTTCAAGCAAATCTAAGCAAAGATTCAAAAACTTTAGATATAACAGCTGGTTATGTTAAAGAGTACGGGGCTAAAGATATTTCAAAGTTTGAATTTTTAAGAGATTTGACCTCTCTTAATATGGGCACCAATCTCATAGGCCACCAGGGAGCCAAGTACTTGGCTCAGTCTAAAGTACTAGTAAACCTTACTTCGTTTAACCTGTTTTATAACCAAATTGGGAATGAAGGGGTTAAGTATATTGCTGTCTCTGACAATCTCCTAAGCCTACAGAGCCTCAACCTAACCGATAATGATATCACTGACGAAGGGGCTGTTTACTTGGCTAAGTTCCTGCCACTTTTTACAAACCTTAAAAGGCTAGATATTAGATATAATAAGATCAAGGATCAAGGGAAAGAAGCACTCCGTGCAGCTCAGGAAAAGACAAGTTTAAAGCAGTTACTTTTGGATAAAGTGGAAGGCTTTCAGGTCAACGCTTAGAACATCAACTGCAACAGCATGACATATCGACCATGACTGTAAAATGCATTCATATATTGTTTAAATTTAAACTATTAGCATCAAACATCCCTCTAGTATCCTTAAAATCAATTCCTAAGATTTTTAGACACTGCTCCAACTTTCTTTGGTTATAAACAATTTTCCATAGCAGGTTTCCTAACTCCTGAATATTCTCCCTTAAATTAGTAAGACCACCGTCGCGAATGATTTTAAATATATCAATTCCGAGTGCCTCCCAACGACTATTCATCTCACTACATTTCCGGTAAAACTCAATTTCTTTTTCCACAATCGGCAAAATCTTACGAAAGGAACCAATTTTAATCGAGCTAGGAAAAAGTTTTTCAAAGTTACGTTCAATGAGGCTCACTTTACTCAAATTCAACATATACCCCGTTAGCCTTCCGTTTAGCTTTTTCATAGAGTTTATTTGTTTAACCACTAAATCAATCAACTCGGTACGCATCTCATCAATTAGCAAAAGACTAGGGTATTCATTCTCCCGTCGACTCTGAATAGATTCTAGGTTACGGTACAACTCTCTTAATATCATATTTATATTCCCCACTGTAACACCATCATTCAAGTTTCTAGTTTCCTTGAGGGAAACCGTATCTACTTCCAGTAAACGGTTTGAGTTTTCTATGAAATTAATCTGTGGTATTTCAAGCAGGCGGTTAAAGGTAGCCGAAGAAACGATAATATCAATGCCATAATTATCTGAGATCCATCGCCGCGTTCGTCTGCATCTCACTAGGTCTCTCAGGAGTTCTATTAACTCTTCAAGGGACTCACTGGTTTCTTCGAGCCTATCAAGATCTTTCCTATTACCAAGAATTTTCTCTAAAATACGTTTCGGATTGCGCACACTCGCTCCCAAGAAAAAATCATCCTCTTCAACTCTCAATTAACTTCTATTGGAAATAACTTATATTATGTTAAAATTTGTCGCGTTTAATCTTCACAATATGCCGGAGTGGCGGAATTGGCATACGCACAGGACTTAAAATCCTGCACTCGTAAGGGTTTGAGGGTTCGAGTCCCTCCTCCGGCATTCTTTTTCCCTAGTAAATACTAGTATTTCCCTACACCACCTCTTTTTAGCATTTTTACAAAAATGCTTGTAGGGCACTTATAGAATCTTTTGTTACTGCACATAGAATTTAATCTATGGAAAAATCCAAGATTATCGGCAAATGATCCGATCCAAAACTGGTACCTAAACTAAACGAACCAACTTCAATACCATCAGATGTAAGACTGTGGTCGATAGGTATACTTAATGGAGGAAACTGGGCTAACCAAGTCGGATAAATGCCTAACCCTTTCCTTGTATCTCGTAATCGGGACTTTTGGATAAAATCTTGAAAGTATAGAGACCAAGGTGTAGTGTTAAAATCTCCAATAACCACCGTCGGTTGGTTATTTTTTTGAATTTCCTCCACTAGTGAGTTTAGCTGTTTATTGCGTGCATCAGCTCGAACTTTTCCAATAGGTGAACTTAAATGAACTCCAAATAAAGTAAAAACCTTTTCCTTAAATTCAAAACTACCTCTTATATACGAGTCAGGCCGATCTGTTAGGATTCTTTCAAAAGGTAGGTGACTAAAAAGTCCTACAAATAATTTTTCTTTTGGTATGGCAAATGGCAACAAAAAATTTGGCATAGGCAAATCCAAACCATACATAGTGTTTACTGGAAGTTTTGCAGAATAAGGGAACTTCGCTAACGTTTCTCCAAGTTCATTTTCCCAACTATTACTCAATTCCTGTAAAATTAATACGTTCGGCTGAGTTTTCTTAATAATCAATTTTGCTTTTTTATAAGATGAATTAGTATGATTCAAATTCATCGAAAGGATTCTTATTTTTGGTTTATCTATCTCGGTAACGGAATTTATGGTTCCAATATAAGAGCTAATCAACATAAAATTGGCCAGACCACAAATAATTCCCACACCAGTTGATTTCCATTTTTTTGCTTTGGCAAAAAGCACGACTAAAATAACTAGTGCAATAAAATATTGAGGGCGAAAATGACTAGCCAAATCAAAAACCCACCAAAGTTGGCCCATAAAACCAACAATGGTTAGCATAGTCACGAATGCGAGAATGTAAGTTAAAGCTTTATACATTGAAAGTATCGTTACCTTGGTAAGAACTAGAGCCTAGCAAAAAATAACTGCGATATTGACTTTTTCACCCAGAAGACAGGAAACCGCCCTACGCTAGAGCTATGTGAAAGTTGAACAATTTATATTACACTCTGATCAACACTAGACTAACTACCAGTTAGTCAAATATTATGAGATGAGCAAAAAAAATATTTCGTCTCCAATTCAAAATTAACTGCTATTGGGGAACTCTTAATTAAGACAGGGTTTGGCCTTTTTTAACCTTTAGAATATGTCATAGACGTAATTGGAATATATGCAGAATTTAAAACACAGCATTCGCAAGAATTTGAGGATTAGAGTCCTTCCCCAACACTTCTGCTGAAAAAACTACTACCTACTTCAAGGAATTAATTTAAGTTCTTGATTCATTTTTCAATGAAGTTTGCACAATTATCTCAATTTTTTAAAAATCAAACTCCATAAAATCCTCAGCCAAGAATAGGTCGCCGCTATACTCGGCGAGGCATTTTTCCCGCAGATTTTTTTGGTCGCACACAGGGTAAAAATGAGTGAGACACAATTTTCTGCAGTTGGCTTTCTGAGCTAGTTTACCGCATTCACTAGGTGTCATATGACCTTGCACTTTCATCTCATCTGGCATTGAACATTCCAGTATCATAAGATCTGCTTTCCTTCCCAGGTCAATCATTTCATCGCAATAATCTGTATCTCCAGAAACCACCACCGATTTCCCATTGGAAAACTCAAACCGGTAACCACGACTCAGTTCTATGTGTTTCATTTTTTTTGACGTAACAACTAGCCCATCGTAAGATTTTGTTTCTTCGTCCTGCTCTATTATCTCCACTTTATAGGTAGTAGGTACCAACCAGTTTTTATAGGCCTTCATGAGAGTATCAAAAAATTGCTTAAAACCCGGGCCTGCAATAATTTGTAGATCTTTCTTTCTAGGATCCTTAGGGTACCTCGATGCAAAAAGAAACGGAATCAAATCACAAATATGATCTGGGTGGTTATGAGTAAAATATATGCGGTCTATATCGTGGTATGTAAGTCCTTTTTTAAGCAGGCTGTGCATTGACCCATAACCAAAGTCAACCATAGAGCAGGTATTTTCATATTCAAGAAGAACCCCTGAAGAATTTCGTTCATTCGAGGGCACCATTGTACCCGAGCCTATAATAGTAACTTTCATTGGGAATATCTGACCAAAAATATTATCGTAGTCTTATTTCAGTATAATGGGTAACTATACGTATAGTTTAATTACAGGCAGCTTATACTTTTTGTTATTTGTTAGTGAATAGGATGAAAAATTCCAAAAGAGCTGGTGTAGCCATGAAGGAAAGTGGTTTTCCCTACTGGCCCAATTTCACCATTACAAAAAAACCCTCCAAGTGGAATATCCCCAAGCTGATCACGGAACATGTCAGAATCGTGATTGAGTTTTTCATAAAGATATTGACCACGACCTAAACATGAGAATAGTAAAGCTCCTGAGGCTTTCTCAGAATGCTCCTTGGTTTTGTATCGGTTTAGAACCAACCTTAAGTCTTCAGCAGACATATCCTTATCTCGCAAATGAAATTGAACCAATTGCCCTTCACGTAACATGGCCCCTACCTGAATCCCTCCAGACTCTTTATCGGCAGCCATGATATTGCGTATCAGAAAATCTCCCTGTTGAGGATTATCTTTAAGTGGATCCATCTCAATCCCCAAAAACAACGATGTCTGTAATAGACTCTGATCTTTTTCGTCTAACTCTTCATGAATTTTTTGCAGTAGATCAAGAGGTGGCTGTCCATCCATTCCGGTTAAAAGAGTATTATTACACTTGGAAATTTTAACTGGTTCCCCAATAGGACGGCATCCTTGTGCGACAATAGTATCCATACCAATATTACCGCTTAATGCAATACCAACTAATCCGCTACGATGAATCTTGTCATCAAGATATAGGGCGTTTTCTCCCTTCATTTGCGCACCGCTGGCCAGTCCCCCTACTTTACCACTGTTGGGATAGGCAAAGTCGACCCCTGAGAGAAACTCCTCGCCGCGAAAAGAAAAAGGATCTGCAAGGAAAATAAAATTTGGTTTTTTTTCTACGCTAACCCCCAGCCATTCACGCCAAACATTAGGCGACGTATCCTGGTCGGGCAAGGTCATCGTATCAGAATAAATATCCTGAATTTCTACATCTGGTAAATTTGCACAGGTTATACTAAACGCGGGCTGTTGTTCCGCTTCTTTCCCACCCCCAATAATTCCGCCACCCGAGCAACCTAAAAAACGTCCTGGATCCATACGCTCACGAATCAACTCAGGAATTACGTTGTACTTATCCTTGAACTGAGGTGAAACAAAAATAACGGTAAGATGAACCGAGTCACCCCCCATTTGTTTGCGAATAGCTTCTATGGATTCATCAATACATGCTTCAATATTATCTTTAGTGGATAAATAGGATGCCCACTTCATATACTCTCCTAAAGTAAATTATAAAAATAAAAGTTTTAGATGCTAAATCGTCTATTCGGATTTAGCACCTAAAAATTCCAAGGTAGCTTCGGCTGCCTGATTTCCACTATGAATACAATCTGGAATGCCAATCCCACGATAAGAGCTACCTACAAGAAAAAGTCC
>JABGTQ010000110.1 GCA_018647025.1 Nitrospina sp.
AAGTGCGTGCTTTCTTAGGTCGTTTAAACCCTGAAAGGTTCAGTTGCTTTCCAAATAATTCATAATAGAAAATTTCCATTGCCTTGGTCGCTTGATCTATGGTTGACCTTGAGAGTCCACTCTCGACAAGATGGTTCAAGTAATTTTTGATATCCTGTTCGGTGATATTTTGTAGGTTAACTGGACGGTTAAATCGAATAAAGCTCCGAGTTTTCCCAATGTATGCTTTTATAGTACAGGAACTATATCCGCACAATTTCATATGGTTTTGCATTATATTTAAGAAATAAACTATATCTTGGTTGTTAACGGTAGTTATTTTCACGAACGTGTCTCCCGAAACGGAACGTCAGCGACGTAATTATTATTTGTTGTTTTAATGAACCTGATCTATCTTTTTACTATAGCCTATAAGGCCAATTAAATCAATAGTTTGATTGGTATTTTTTTTAGGATTGTTGCGGTTGGCCCTGCAACTCTCAGGCGTGCATTTTAAATCTAGGTTGAAATGTTACCAATTTAATTGTCAGATTGCGTGGTTGCATCGGGGTGTAGTATTACTTTGCGAAGTAAGTTTCTATAGTTGAGATAAGGCCTGCAACGGTGTACTGCGTTGGAACAATAGTAACTTTAAGTCCACGGTCCTCTGCAGTTTTTTGAGTGATGGGCCCAATACAGGCAATAATGATTTTATTGAGTTTTTCATGATGTTCTTTTTTTAGGAGATCAAGGAAATTAGTTACTGTTGAGGATGATGTAAAGGTGATTACATCAATTGTTCCTTCATTTAACTGTTTAAGAAAATGGGTCTCAGATTGTTCAGGCTGAATTGTTTGATAAGCAGGAACCACATCAACTTTAGCTCCCATTTCACGCAATGTGTTTGGTAAAATTTCACGAGTGACACTGGCACACGGCAAAAGAAACTTTTTATCTTCGATATTTTCCTTACCAATACATTCAATTAACGATTCTGCTATATAGGTTTCAGGAACCACATCGACTTTAATATTCAAATTGCGGACGGCTTGTTCTGTTTTAGGACCAATCGCATAAAGACGAACTCCTTTGAGTTCTCTAATATCTTTATTTTTTTCTTTGAGTCGTTGAGAAAAAAAATGTACTCCGTTTGCGCTTGTAAAGATAAGCCCATCATAACCAGACAATACTTCAAGAGATTGATCTAGAAGGCTCCAGTCCGCTGGAGGAATAGTTTTAATGGATGAGCAGAGGAGTGCTTCGGCTCCTCGTTCTTCAAGCATATGAATGAGTGACTCTGCTTGTTCCTCTGCACGGGTTACAACAATGGTTTTTCCAAATAATGGCAGAGTTTCATACCAGTCAGTGACGGACTTTAGATTGACTACTTCACCGATAATAGTAAGCGTTGGAGGTTGTATTTTTTCCTTCGAGGCGATATCGACTATAGTGTTAAGAGTACCAATCCAAGTTTTCTGACGCGGAGTGGTTCCCCATTGAATGACCGCAACAGGAGTGTCTGGATTTTTTTTAAACTTAATAAGCTGTTTAACGATTCTGGGGAGTTTGCGTGCACCCATGAGAAAAACTAATGTTCCTGTACGAGTGGAAATATGCTCCCAATCAATTTTTAAATGCTCTTCCCCAGATTCGTTACTTCCTGTAATGATTGAAATAGTCGATGCGTGATCGCGATGCGTCAGAGGGATCCCTGCATACGCTGAAACACCGATAGGGGAGGGAATTCCTGGAACAATTGTAAAGCGAATACCTGCTTCCTTGAGAGCTTGTACTTCTTCGCCGCCACGACCAAAAATAAAAGGATCTCCTCCTTTTAAACGGACAATAACTTTGCTTATACGAGCTTTTTCAATAAGTAATTCATTGATTTCATTCTGTGTGATTGTGGAATGTCCTGATTTTTTCCCAACGTATATAAGTTCCGCTGAACTAGCGAAATGAAGTATGTTTATGTTGACCAAGTGATCATATATAACCACGTCTGCTTTTACTAACCAATCTTTTCCTCTAAGAGTCAGAAGTCCTATATCACCGGGGCCGGCACCTACTAATATAACATGTCCCTTTTCTAAAATAGATTCAGTCATTAAGTGAGTAAATGTAATTAGAGAGAATGGCGAAGTCTTCAACTGTTAATGTTTCTCCTCTGCGGCTCAAATTGATTCCGGCCAACTCTGTTTTTCCATTGTTGCTTTGAAATAAATTTTCCCAGTCGGTAAGATTATTTTTAAGCATTTTTCGCTTATGCAAAAAAGAAGCGTTAACTACAGAAAAAAATGTTTTAAGATTGTCGACTTGTACTTTTGGGGTAATTAGCGGGGTTAGTTTTATAACAGAAGAATCAATTTTTGGTTTTGGTGAAAATGATTCTTTGCTTACCTCTAAGATTCGTTCCACTTCACAATAAAACTGCACGAAAACCGAAAGTGATCCATAATCGCGGGTACCCGGGACTGCAACTAGGCGATCTACTACCTCTTTTTGCAACATCACTGTAATTTGAGTAAATCGTTCTCGGTAATGGATAAGTCTCTTGAGAATATGCGTTGCGGCATAGTACGGTAAATTTGAAACTACTTGGCACTGATTTTTTAACTGGCTGTAGTTATACTTCAAGGCATCTGTTTGGATAAGTTCAAAATTTTCGTGAACATTAAAACGGTCAATTAATGCTAGGCAAAGCTTAGGGTCTATTTCAATAGCTGTTAATGACTTAGCGTTCTCTAGCAAAAGGGTAGTGAGAATTCCTTTTCCCGGACCAATTTCCAAAACATACTGATCATTGGATAGGTCTGCGTGACGAATAATTTCGCAGGCTATATTCTCGTCGATTAGATAATTTTGTCCCAACCGTGGTTTCTTCATCTCGAGAGACTGGGTACTTGTTTTGTGAAATGAGCGGCAGCTTGTGTTGCAAATTCAATACTTTCAGGGGAGGCGCAGCCCTTTCCGGCTATATCAAAAGCTGTCCCATGGTCAACTGATGTGCGGATGATGGGCAGTCCAATGGTTACATTAACCGCAGTTCCCTTATTGGCCATTTTTACAGGAATCATACCTTGATCGTGATACATCGTAATTACGGCATCGTATTTCTTTGGTTTAAGCTTTGAGAATAAAGCATCTGCCGAAAATGGACCCAAAGCGTTGATGCCTTCTTTCCGAACCGTATCCAGTGCTGGAATGATCTCTGTAAGTTCCTCCTTACCAAAAATTCCACCGTCACCGCAGTGTGGATTGAGGCCAGTCACTGCAATTTTTGGAGATTTTGTAACATGCTTAATTAACCATTGATGAGTGAGCCTGATAGTAGTTGTTATTTGTTTGTGGGTGATAGATTGCCCTACTTGGTTGAGTGGTATATGGGTTGTGACAATTACTACTCG
>JABGTQ010000111.1 GCA_018647025.1 Nitrospina sp.
ACAGAAGAGCAGGTTCTTTCATTTTTTCGTGAATATGCTCTTGGTAGCGTTTTAGATGGTATAAAAAAAGACCTTTCTGATTTTGATGTAAGTTTTGATCGGTGGTTTAGCGAAAAAAATCTATACGATCAAAAGTTAGTTGATACTTCTGTAAACTGGCTTCGTGAAGAGAAACATGTTTATGACAAGGATGGAGCTGTTTGGTTAAAGTCGTCAAAGTTTAATGATGAAAAAGATCGAGTTCTTATCAAACAATCAGGTGAGAAAACTTATTTTTGTTCTGATATTGCCTATCATAAGAATAAA
Source organism: Nitrospina sp. (assembly GCA_018647025.1). Classification (GTDB taxonomy): domain Bacteria; phylum Nitrospinota; class Nitrospinia; order Nitrospinales; family VA-1; genus Nitromaritima. The sequence continues at coordinate 307 of JABGTQ010000111.1, forward strand.
ATTGATCGGGGATTTGAATGGATAGTAGATTTATGGGGGGCCGATCATCACGGTTATGTTCCTCGGATGAAGTCGGCACTGAAGGCAATGGGATACGACGAAAGTGTTTTTAAGGTAATGCTTATTCAGTTTGTATCATTAAAACGCGGCGGGGAAAAAGTATCCATGTCTACTAGGTCGGGGGAGTTTGAGACTTTAGCTGAGGTTATTAAGGATGTAGGGTTAGATGCAACAAGGTTTTTCTTTTTAATGAGAAGTTCTGATACGCATCTTGATTTTGACCTTGAACTGGCTAAAAAAGAATCAGCCGACAATCCCGTTTTCTATATTCAATATGCTCATGCACGTATTTGCAGTATTTTCCGGAAAGCAACTGAGAATGGAATAAAACTTCTAGACTCCGCTGATATTGATCTCTCCCCTTTGAAAAATGAAGAAGAATTTATCATGATAAAAAAAATACTATCCTTTGGAGAAACTATTGAAAAAAGTGCGGAACTATTAGAAGTTCACCGAATCGCATTTTATCTAAAAGACCTTGTTGGAACTTTTCATAGGTACTATTCTCGTAACCGTATTGTAAGTGACGATCATGCTTTATCCTCAGCGCGATTGTTTTTAATGAATTGTCTTCGTATCACAATTCGTAATGGCCTTTCTGTTATGGGTGTGTCTGCTCCTGATCGTATGTAGTATTTAGTTTTTTAGTGATTTTAATTATTTTGTCAACGGCCTAATGTAAATGAAATCACCGGGTAATTTTTTTTCTACCGCTTCAATTTCTACCCTTGTAATAGTAGGACTATTTTTTAGTTTGAGCGAAATATTTCAATTTTTTTCAAACAAAGAAAATACTTCTCTTCAAAAAATAATTTCATCAAAACCTGACAATATAAAAGATAAACAGGTTTTAATTGAGTCAGAAATAAACACTTTTGAGGACTTTACTTTTTTTGATACTCTTGATGACCCTTCGATGAAAAAATATGTTGGATTAAATGAGAGTATCGTTTCTCTAAAAAAAGAAGATTATAATAGGTCAAATGATTTAATTTTAAGTACAAAAAGAAACAGTGCGTCCTTATCTACTCCACCAATTCCTACAAGTAGTTCTATTTCCACTGAGATAGATATTAAAAATGTAAAAAAAAATAATTCATCAACCCGAGGGTTTGCACTTCAGGTAGGTTCTTTTCAAGATTTTAAAAGGGCGGATAGCCTTAAAAATAAACTTGCCAAATATGACTATCCCGTTTTTATTTCTTCAACATTACTGAAAAGTAATGAGCAAACTCTTTATAGAGTTTTGGTGGGTACATTTTCTAGAAAAAAAGATGCTGAAAAAGTAGCTATTGAAATTAAAGGGGCAGAGAAAATCGAACCACTCATTAAGTATTATGAGAATAAAAAACAGCTAAAAGACTCTAATTTAATCCGTTAATTTTTTGTAAACTTGTAAAATCTCTACGGGGTCGTCAACTCTAGGACCACCATAGAATTTTTTTTTGGCATCATAAACCGGTGCAAAACGATAGCCTTTCCAATCGTCATTGTATATATTTCGTTGCTCGTTTTCTCCATCAAAAAAAAAATTTAGAGTTGACTGGCTTTCTGGTTCGATTGTTATTGTTCCATACAGATTAGGTATAAAGGGATGCCAAGCAATCACCTTATAATTGCCAGGTGGTATATTTTTGATTGTAAAACGGCCTTCCTCATCGGTGATAGCATAATAAGGATTATCAACTATCACACCACGTGATTGTAAAAATGGGTGGAGGTTACATTTTATTAAAAAGTTTTCAGTTTTATTTTTAACGAAAATATCTCTCGCTTGGGAAGTTTTAGCATCCACAGGGCGATGACTTCTTTGTTTAACTCCCCGAGTCGTAAATTCATATGCAACAATCTCATGCCTAATAGGGTCAGTATTTTCTAATAGTAGAGTTTCTCCATTGCGAGCTCCAATGACATATTTTGGTGTGTGGCAGCGATTCATTACTATTTTTTGAATTTTACTTGGAAATGGTTTTCCTTTTTCTACGCCAATTAATTTTACTAGCGTGTCTTTAAGTCCTCGAGATTCTGATACAGTAAAGTCAAATAAAATTCGGTGGCCTTGACCATCTGAAATGCGGTTACAATATTTTAGATTTGGTGATGCGATGAGTGGGAAAAACCTTGGGCGAGGCACTTTTCCATTCAAACTAACTCTTCCATTAAATGAACCGCCATTATCCACCGATATTACTTTATACTTTGGGATTATTAAATCGAAAAGCTTTTTAGATAAATTATTATTTCTTGTGTAAAGATGGTTGACTTGCTTTTGTGCGTCATTATGTTTATTTTGTTTTATATATATAAGGCCAAGGTTATAGTTAGCTTTGACATTTCGGGGATCCATTTTTAGAGATAACTCAAGTTCTTGGGTTGCTTCTTTAAATAAATTTAACTTGGCAAAAGAAATTCCTCTGTTATAGCGTAGTGAGGCGTGGTCGTATCCAAGTGTCATTGCTTCATCAAAAGCAAGAAGAGCTTCTTTGTGATTTCCAAGTTGGCTTAGGCTGACGCCGAGGTTTGCATATGCTAATTTATGCTTCGGGTTAGCTTTAATAGCTTGTAGAAATTCATCAGCAGCTTCTTTCCAATGCTGGGCTCGACTTAATTGTATTCCGTCGGAGTAATATCGTTGAGATTGAAAGTTTGTCTCTTGGTTTGCTTCTATTTTAAAAGGAATAATAAAAAACAGAACAAACCAAACTATGTAGTTTGCTTTAAATGAATTTGCTAAACGCACACAACTCCCTTCATGATTCTTAATTTTTTTAAATATATATTTAAATTATCAACCCATTTATGTTGTGTCAACTTGAAGTCTTTTAGATTGTTTTACTTTGACCTAGACACAGTATCAGTTTAAAAAATTCTCCTAATTTATGACCAATAATCCCTATTTATTTAAATCGAATTTTTTCCTTCGAAATAAATTTATTCAAACTATTCTTGGATCAATCGTTTCTGGAAATACAAATTTACCAGAACGTAAATTACATAAAGTCATACTTGGTCAAAAATTAAAATTAGTGATTTTAGAGTTACCATCAATAAATTCAGAAGCACCCGTAATTCTTCTGATTCATGGACTGGGTGGTTCTTCTGAATCAAGTTATATGCGTCGAATTGCCAGAAAACTTTGGATTCGTGGATTCACTGTATTTATGATGAATCAACGAGGGAGCGGTCTTGGATTGGGATTGAGTGATCAGTTGTGGAATGGTGGTAGTAGTGATGATTTAGATATGGTCCTCAATTATATTGAAAAAATTTATCCCAATAATTTTATTGATATTATTGGTTTTTCGTTGAGTGGAAATGTTCTTCTAAAGTATCTTGGTGAAAAAAAAATAACTATGGGAATCCGTAAGGCGTTTGCTGTTAACCCGCCAATTGATTTAAAAAGAACGAGCTACATTTTGTCTAAAACCAAGTTGGGTAGGGTGTTCAATGATTACTATATGAAACAGATTCATATGCAAATGGAAGCTATGAGTGAATGTTTTACTGATGCTTTTACTCCTGCTGAAAAGAGTAAAACAATTCTTGAGTTTGATGAGGCTTACACAGCTCCTGTGGCTGGTTATAAAAATGCAGATGATTATTACGTAATGTGCAGTTCTAAAAATTTTTTGGAAGATATCTCTGTACCGACTACTATTCTTTGTGCGACGGATGATCCTTTTATCGAGCCAAGTATTTTTAAATCTGTTCGCATGAGCCGTTCGATAGAACTTAACATGCCCGAAAATGGTGGACATATGGGTTATCTTTCTAGGAAAACTACTCCTTGGGGAGATAATATGTGGATGGATTTTATACTTGTTGACTCTCTGGAGTATTAGGGATAGTACAAAAATATATTTTTAAATGGGTGTTAATTTTTATTTTAATGAAAACTTAATGGAACTGTTTCCCGAATTTCAAGATAAAATAAAAAACCTTCCTTTAGCACCGCTTTCTGACCGTATGCGTCCCCGTAAATTAAAAGATTTACTTGGACAGACAAAACTTATGGGGGAAGGAAAGCCCTTGCGTAT
>JABGTQ010000016.1 GCA_018647025.1 Nitrospina sp.
AGAATTGACTTTTACTAGATGAGGTTCAAAATATACATCTTTCTTAGAATAACGATGGTTTTTTTGTAAGCGAGGTTTTAAAAGAATGCCTAAGGTGATTATAATCAATGAAGAAACAGGTGAGTCCAAAGAGTATAAGTTGGGCTATGGTGCAAATTTAAGAAAATCTGCATTGTTTCAAGACGTCGATCTTTATAAAGGAATCAATAGTCAATTAAACTGTCGCGGAATGGGTCTTTGTGGTAAATGCGTTATAGAACCAACCCCGCTTGAAAATGTCAGCGAACAAACTTTTTTTGAAAAAATTCATAGATTGGAACCCCACCAAAGGCTTGGGTGTCGTGCTAAAATTTTTGGACCTGTTACTATCAAAGCAGGAATACAGGATTAAACCTCTCGCCACCTCTATCTAAATCCCGAAGATAACAACAAAAATAATGGAGTGTTCTCTCCGTTTGTTCGATTAGGGTTTTTACATTTGAAGAATTATGAGGACAGGTAGAAGCGTTAACCCGATCAATGTAATGAACGCGTGTATAAGTGGGTCCCATCGTTTGCTGAAAGGTACGAGTGTGATAAAGTAAGCAAAAACTAAGTAGTCCCAGATTGTATTTCCCCCGTGTATTTGATTCATTACAAGAAAGATGATCAGGCAACTAAGAACTCCAAAATATAAATAACCATGAGCTCTAATAATGAGTGTGGTTTTTTTATGAAATGCCATGAAGGCGCCTAAAAAAATGTTTATAACATGAAAGCCGATTGCTGGAACAAGCCAGATAAGAGATGATGAGGAAAGGTTTGGAAATAGTTCAGTTGCCATAAGTCTAATATGAAAAATTAATTGGTGTTTTTAAAAGAGAAGAATTCTAGCATGGATATAAATTTAAAAAATCGCAAAATAGTGATTACAGGTGTTAGTGAAGGTATAGGAAGAAGTTTAGCTATGGCCTTTGGTGAGATGAGAGCAATTGTTGCCGGGTCTGCACGCAATAGTGAACGACTTAGAGCCATCGAAAGTGAGATTTCTGGGACAGGACATTTTTTTTATTCGGCAGATTTTTCTAAATCAGATGATATCAAAACCTTTCATGATAAAGCTATCTCTGCAATGGGAGGAGTTGATGTTCTTATTAATAATGTCGGGTCGATCCAAAAATTAGCAGGATTTTTCGATCTTACTGATGAAGACTGGCAAGAAGTATTTGATGTAAATCTTATGTCAGCTGTAAGAGCATGTCGCTTGTTTAGCCCCTCCTTAAGGCAGTCTGCGGCGCCAAGAATTATCAATATAACATCTGTTGCCGCAAGTCACCCTGGAGATGCTTTCCCTCATTACAGCGCAGTGAAAGCTGGGTTGTGCAATTTAACCATTTCACTGGCACGTTCTCTTGCTAGTGATAATGTGTTGGTGAACTCGGTTTCTCCCGGACCTGTTTGGTCAAAATCATGGGATGATGAAGCAAAAAATATTGCTAAAAAATCAGAAAAAGACTTACAGGCTATAGTGGATGAAATGAAGAATTCCTCAGCTCAAACATTGTTGCTCAAACGAATGGGAGTTCCTGATGATGTTACAGGGTTAGTTCTATTTCTAGCTTCTGACTTGTCAAACTGGATTACTGCTTCTAATTTTACAGTGGATGGAGGTTTTTCTCAGAATCCTTATTAATTGTTATTAAGAAAAAAAGAATATTTCAGTGCCCAATATAAAAAATTTAAAAAAATAATTTATGAAAAAAAATATAAATCCACAGATTTTTAGGGAATACGATATTCGCGGGTTAGTCGATGTAGATTTGACTCAAGAGTCCACAGAACTAATTGGTAAAAGTATAGGTACTTATATTTATAGAAATGGTGGTAAAACTCTCACGGTTGGGTATGACATGAGAGCTAGTTCCACTCCTTTTCGAGACAGCCTTATTCGTGGAATAAATTCCACTGGGTGTGATGTTATAGATATAGGCATGGTTCCAACTCCGATAGCCTATTTTTCCTTGCATCATTTAAAGCCGGATGGTGGCGTGATGATAACAGGTAGTCATAATCCTTCAGAGTTTAACGGATTTAAAATAAGTAATGGGCTGCATAGTCTTTATGGGGAGAGTATTCAAGAGTTACGGAGGTTAATTGATAGTAATGATTTTGAGTTAGGTAGCGGAAAACTAAGCAAAGAAAACGTTCTAGAAGAATATATTCAAGATATCTTTGATCGTGTTAAAGTTTCGCGCTCTGTGAAGGTTGTTGTCGACGGTGGGAATGGATGTTTTGGAATTGTAGGGCCGAAACTTTTAAAGCGAATAGGTGCAAATATTATTGAATTATATTGTGAACCAGATGGCAATTTCCCTAATCACCATCCGGATCCAACAGTAGAAAAGAATATGTTAGATCTTAGTAAAAAAGTAAAGGAAGAGAGGGCGGAGCTTGGAATTGGGTTTGATGGTGATGCGGATAGAATCGGCATCGTTGATGAGAAGGGGGAAATCCTTTGGGGAGATCAGCTTTTAATGATTTTTGCAAGGGATATTCTAAAGTATAACCCTGGAGCAACGATTGTAGGTGAGGTGAAGTGTTCGCAGAACCTTTTTAAGGATATTGAGGGTCATGGTGGAATAGCGGTGATGTCTGCGGCTGGTCACTCATTGATTAAAAATAAAATGCAAGAAACAAATTCTTTGCTGGCAGGTGAAATGAGTGGGCATATTTGTTTTGCGGACGACTATTACGGGTTCGACGATGCTATTTATGCGGCATGCAGGATTCTTCAGATAGTTGCATCATCTAAGATAAAAGTTTCAGAGATGCTTCTTGATGTTCCAAAAACCGAGGCTACTCCGGAA
>JABGTQ010000112.1 GCA_018647025.1 Nitrospina sp.
ATTATTTATTGCTTCATCATTTGGTAGAGAATAGTTATTGCATCGGATACTTAAATCGTCTCGCCATTGTTGAAGAGGAAAATAAAAATAATTCTGTTAGTTTGTTGCGTTATAATTATTCATGGAATTTGATGGTGAGGTAATCCGGTGTATTGGTTCAGAAGAAAACAATACACTCACATAGGAACAATCGGTTCCAGTGTCCTTGAGGGTTTAGTCCTCTTGTTATTGGTACCATATATTTTAATTTTATAGATTTGGTGCAGGTTGTATTAGTTACTATGATGGTTAAAAACTAGTTTTACTACAGATCCTTCTAATTAAACCAGACCAGTTAAAAACAAGGACAACAGATAACGACAAAAAAGTGGGTTTCTAATAGTTTTGTTAATGGGTTCAGGTGAAATGGGGCGTATGATTTTAATCAAATACAAGGAATGTAGAAAAGAAGTTAATACCAAAGCAGATTCTTGTTCTCGCAAAATTCCACTTCTTCAGTAATAGATAAAACCTAAGTTTCAAAGCTATATCCTAAAGGAACTACCTTTCTAGCGTTTCAATATTTAAGGTATTTTAGAGTTGTTTTTTTATAAAAAAAATAAATTGCGGAAATTTGATAAGACTACAAATAAGTTGCGAATTATAACTTTGGTTTTCTTTTTAATTTTTGTTAGCTGGCCTTTAACCGTTTTAGCTCATCAGCCCAGAATAGTCGAGAGCGAAAAAATTATTGTTAATAAGCCAGAAATATCCAAGGCTTACTATGGCAACCTTTCGGGAAAACCGCACACTTATATCATTAGCGCGAACTCCGCTATTAATTTATATGTAAATATTTTACTTCCTTTTAATGAAGGGCCAGAAAAAAACGTGCTGGTCAATATTTTTAAGAATGATCACTTTTTAGTAAGTCTTAGTCCAAATAAAGAAGATTGGAAAGAATTTTTTGAACCATTCGGCCAAAGCATGTATTGGCAGGGTCCTGAATTTAAAATACGCGCTGACGCTGGGAAATATAAAATTCTTGTACAAAGTAGAGAAAAAAAAATCAGATATGTTTTAGCTATCGGAGAGATTGAGTCCTTTAAAGGAATAGAGAGCCTAAAGGCTATTTTAGTTATTCCTAAGTTAAAGAGAAACTTTTTTAAAGAATCTGCCTTCAGTTTTATATTTTCTCCCCTTGGGTGGGGGTATATATTACTTTTAAAAATTTTAGCACTTTTGCTGGGATGGGTTATCTCAAAAGTATTAAAAGTTAGCGGAATTAAAATTCAAAAGGAGTATTTTAAGAGGTTAGCTAGGCACATTATGGTTTGGAGCGGGATTTTCTGGATAGGTCTCCTTTACTGGGCTGTTACAACCTCCTGGCACCCCATAATAATATTGATGTCCGGTCTTGCTCTTTTTATAGCCCTAGTCAGTTGGTGCGAACTTAAGGTGTCTAAACAGAACAAAACATGAATAGAATCAGATATGGCGGGTATTAAATACGATGACTGATAAAAAAAACAGCTAGTTCGAGAAGGGCAAAAACATGGTGTTCATTGAAAACAAACTCTATTCCCATAAGCAGGCCTACTAGGAAATCCTGTTATTAAGAGCTCTAGAACTGGACAAGTTTTATCCATAGTATAGTTTACTTGGTAGTGCTTTCAGAAATTTTATCTGTTCTATTTATTGACTCTGATTCGGTAGTGCTTCCAGAAATTTCATCTGTTCTTATCATTGGCTCTGATACTTTTGTATCTGAACCTTCCGAGAGTTTACCTTTTACCCCATGAGAATAATCCTGGGAATAGTAAAGTGGGGTCGATACTATTATGGTAATAATACTGGCAATAGTCAGTGCAATCCAAGAGTCCTTGTTCATAACACTCTCCATTAATTTAGTTTAAAGACTAACGGTAAAACCCAAAACAATGTTAATCAACGTTATCATTCTATTACGATATAAAAATAAAAAAAACCATTGGAACATCAGAAAAAAAATTAAAGAAACCGAGTATTGTGCAGATTATGGAACACAATATATAGAAAATGAATGGTCATCTTATGTTAATTGGCAGGCATAAGCAAAGTGAGGGGGAATCATTTTTCGTTTGGAGTATAGGATGTAGAAGGCTCATCATACACTTTGAAAAATTCCCTACAGAAGGTTTATAGGTATTAAGTTTACTAAGGGCTCTTCTTTTTTATGAATAACACATTACCCAATATATAAGAAAGCTTCCTAAAGTTGAAGTCTCACTTCTTTTAGTGAGGATAAGTAAATCACATCATTCACCTTTTTCAGCTTCGTGTTTTTTCTGATTCCAACCTCCATCAGGGGCACAACGAATGCAACGAATTTGATTTAAAAGCAAGTCCCAAACACCATCAATAGCAGTAAAT
>JABGTQ010000113.1 GCA_018647025.1 Nitrospina sp.
CTTCCTTGTCTTTGTTCAATTACTTGTACATATTGGTTGGCCTGCATTAAGGAAGTAAAAGTACCAGTATCTAACCAAGCTGTACCTCTACCCAATACTCTTACATCTAATTTACCTTGATTTAAATACTCTTTATTTACATCTGTAATTTCGTATTCTCCCCTTTCAGATAGCTGTATAGTTTTAGCAATTTCTATTACTGAATTATCATAATAATACAAACCTGGAACAACATAATTAGATTTTGGATTTTTAGGTTTTTCTTCTAAAGAAAGAGCCTTGAAATTTTCATCAAAATCCACAACGCCGTAACGCTCTGGGTCCCGCACCTTAAAACCGAAGACCGATGCGCCAGCTGTGATATCTGCTGCGTTCCGCAACTTGTTTGTCAGGCCGTGGCCGTAAAAAACATTATCACCAAGAACAAGAGCGCAGGTGTCTTGGCCGATAAAGCTTTTTCCGATGATGAACGCCTGTGCCAAACCATCAGGGCTGGGTTGCTGCGCGAATTGGATGTTGATGCCCCATCGACTGCCGTCGCCAAGTAGGTGTTCAAAGCCCGCTGCATCTTGGGGCGTGGTGATGACAAGTATGTCTTGGATACCAGCTAGCATGAGGGTGCTGAGTGGGTAATAGATCATCGGTTTGTCGTAAAGAGGCATCAGTTGTTTGCTGATTACATGAGTTAACGGATATAGTCGCGTCCCTGATCCTCCCGCAAGAATAATTCCTTTTTTAATCATCTTTATCTTTCAAACTATGTTTTATTAAGACCTAGTCTTTGTCCTTTATAAGCGCCTGACATTACTCGTTCAATCCATTGGGGATTATCAATATACCACTGGACAGTTTTTCTTAGACCTGTATCAAGTGTTTCCTTAGGTTTCCAGTCCATATCTCTTTTAATTTTGCCAGCGTCGATAGCGTAGCGCCTATCGTGACCTGGTCGGTCCTTTACAAAATTTATTAAGGACTTGTGAGGATTATGAGGCGAATCAGGAATTAGCTCATCTAAAATTTCACACAAGATATTCACTAAATCGAGGTTTGTTTTTTCATTGTCCCCACCGATATTGTAAACCTCACCTACCCGTCCATTTTTTAAAGTTTGTTCTAGTGCGATACAGTGATCCTCTACGTAGAGCCAATCTCTAACATGGAGACCATCCCCATAAACAGGAAGTGGTTGACCCGCTGTCGCTTTTTGAATCATCAAAGGAATTAATTTCTCTGGAAACTGATGAGGTCCATAATTATTTGAACAGTTTGTTGTAATTGTTGGGAGCCCAAATGTTTTAAAAAAAGAACGTATTAAATGGTCTGAAGAGGCTTTTGATGCCGCATAAGGGGAGTTTGGTGCGTAAGGTGTTTTTTCGGTAAAAGAACCACTGTCACCAAGCGATCCATATACTTCATCAGTAGACACATGAAGAAACCGAAAGTTTTTATATCTGTTATTTTCATCTTCTTTAATAGAGTCCCAGTAATCTCGTGATGCTTGTAAAAGCCTGAATGTGCCAACGATGTTTGTTTGAATGAAATCCTCGGGGGATTCGATTGAGCGGTCGACATGAGACTCGGCCGCGAAGTTAACAATAGAATCGACTTTATTTTCTATCAAGGTTTTTTTGACTAACTCCTGATTGCAGATGTCACCTTCTACAAAGAAATAGTTAGGGTTATTTTTAACAGGACTTAATGTATCAAGGTTTCCGGCATATGTTAATTTGTCGTAGTTAATAATGCGGGAGTTTCCATCTTGAATTTTTCTTATCAGGAAATTGCTCCCAATAAAACCGGCGCCTCCCGTAATAAATAATGTTTCCATAATTCTGTTAAAAATTTAAAATTCTATTCTAATTAATAAAATATTTCCGAGTATAGGTGTTTGCCTAGAGGATTGCAATACGTGGAATAAGGGATACATTTCCTAAAGAAATTTTTAGTTTATTCTCATAAAAAAATTTTATATTTGGCTATCGTGTATAGTATTTCTAAATAACTCTATAACGGTAAGAAGCATGAATAATTCGACTAGGACAATAGTTGTTGTTGTTAATTTTAATGGAAAGAAATTTTTAGATAAATGCCTTGAATCGTTACAGCATCAAGTATTTTCTAATTTTAAAACAGTTGTTGTCGATAATTTTAGTCACGACGGATCAGTTGATCAAATCGAAAAACGCTTTTCTGGTGTTGAGGTTTTACGGTTGAAGGAGAATATAGGTTTTGCTGCTGCCAATAACTACGCTATAAAACAGGCAGAAGGTTTTCAGTGGGTAGCGTTGTTAAACCCAGATGCCATTGCTGAACCAGATTGGTTGTCAGAACTACATATCGCTGCAGAGAAAAACTTGAAGTACAGTTTTTTTGGGAGTCATTTAAAGAAACAAGGCTCTTCAGGGACATTAGATGGTACAGGTGATGTCTATCATTTATGTGGTTTAGCTTGGAGGCGTGACCACGGAGTACCTGAAAAAAAAATCTGTCGGTTAGCCGGAGAAATCTTTTCGCCGTGTGCTGCAGCTGCTATGTATCGAAGAGATATTATTTTAGATGTGGGAGGCTTTGATGAAAGATTCTTCTGCTACTTTGAAGATGTTGATTTGGCATTTCGATTGCGTTTGTTAGGGCATCGTTGTTTATACGTTCCAGACTCAAAGGTTGATCATTTTGGTTCTGCTATAGCTGGACGGCAAAGTGATTTTGTTGTTTATCATGGGCATCGTAATATGGTTTGGGCGTATGTAAAAAATATGCCTTCAAGCTTACTTTGGCTTGGGTTGCCACAGCATATAATTGTAAACTTGGCAGCTTTAATTTGGTTTTCCCTGACTGGGCAAGCGGGAACCATATTTAAGGCCAAAAGAGATGCATTGTTAGGTTTGAGAAAAACTATAGTGCAAAGAAAGTTAATTCAAAAAAACTCAAGGGTTTCCTCAGAAAAAATAAAAAAAATTATAGCTACAGGTTGGCTCCTCCCATACCTTAAAAATAGAGTGTAAAATAAATCGAACTTAACTGATTTAGTAGAATATTATGAGTTAGCTAAACTTATCCATGGCTTTGTTTCAGCCAAAAATATAAAAAAACAAGAACCGATTAGTTCTTAGGTTTGATTCTCTAAGTATTTATTACGTAAGCAAAAATAAAAAGCAGTTAAGAGTAAAAGTTTACTGGAAATCTGACTTGGCTCCATCTTCTTATGAGTGGTCTTTTTATCCGACATTATGGCGTGATGGAGATGTTTATGAATTGGGGTTAGATGAAAATCCGAGTCGTGTTATTGAGTTTGTCGGGTTAACTTATTCTACTTCCGGCGAAAAAAGTGTGGAGCTATTTCGGAATATTGTGTTGAACTGAATACGGGTTATAATTTTTTTGTTTTGGGTAATATTAGGTTTTCTGTGGAAGAAATTTATTGAATAATGAATTCAAGTGTATGGACATCAAGGTAAAAAACTTAAGGCACTTTTAATACGATTTGCACTCGCATCGCTAGTTGTAAGTTCTAAGGCTCTTTTAAGATGCCATCGGGACTTAACTAGATCGCCGTTAGTTTGTATAAGCAAATTCCCTAGGTTGTAGTGAGCATCTATTAAGTTTGGTGTGATGGCTATAGCTTGATTAAGTTCTTTTAACGCCCGCTTAAAATATTTTTTTTTGATAAAAATTAAAGCTTTGTTGTTGTGAGCTTCTCCTTTTAGTCTTGGTTCATTTCCTACCTGGTCATATTCATGGAGAGCTTGATCCAACCTTCCTGTGGCTGAGTAAATCTTTGCTTGGATAAAATGCCCAGACCCAGAACTTGGGGCACGATTAAGATAATTATTGATAGAACTTTCGGCTTCGTCGTAGAGTCCTAGTTTTAATAGCAAGCGTGCTTTATTGATATACAATTCCGCTGGTATTAGATAACCCCATCGGTAGTTTTTGTATAAATCTTCTGCTTTATCATATGATTTTTTGGCTTTTAAGTTGAGTCCTTGTAAAGCTAGAAGAGATCCTAAGTTAAAATGATTTGTGGGTAGAGAAGGCTTTATATTTATTCCAGATTTAAATTGCTTTTCAGCATTCAGATAATCCTCCATTTGAAGATAAATAGAACCAAGATTACTGTGAGCGTAGGATAAATAGTGTGGAGATGCTTCAGATTTTATAAGCGCTTGTAGTGTTGTAAATGCTTTCGCATAGTTCTTTTCAGCCATATAAAAATGACTTAGATTGTGGAGAGCTCGAAGTTTTCCAGGTGATTTTTTGAGGGTATCTTCCCAAAGAATAGTATTCGATCGATAAATTAAGTTTCTTTCATGTAAAAGAATAACCTGAAGAAAGAAAAACATAACTATACAGTAAGTACCAATTTTTTTAACCATCAACGAGTTTCGATTTGCTAGTATGATTCGATATATTGCGAAGGCAATCAAAAATATAATTCCAAAAGAAGGTAGGTAGAGATTGCGCTCGCTTAAGAGATCAGAGCGCGGAAGAATACTATTGGTCGGAGCTAAGGTTATTAAAAACCAGAACGTGCAAAAAGAAAGCATCGAACGTGTTTTAGGGAAATATAATGCAAGTATTAAAATAATTCCTAATGCAAACAAAAATGCTGGAATGAAGAATGTATTGGTAGTAAAAAAAGTATTAGGAAAATTGTAGTCAAAAGTTAATCCAATTGGAAATAGAATGAGACGGACTCCGTATTCAATGACATGAATTTGTTTTAAACCATATTCAATATTTATACTTTGCCACCAATGAATAATCATGCTTTGCAGGGAAAGAACTTCTAATATTGCAAAAATGCCGCATGAAAATAATGGTAAATAAAAAAACAACAATCGTTTTTTAAGAGGTAGCCAACAGTCTTTCCTCATAAAACAGACATCATACAAAAGAAGAGCGATTGGGAAAGTCAAGGCAGTCTCTTTGCTTAAAATAGAAGCTAAAAAACAAGTTAGAGATAAAAGGTAAAACAAAAATCTTGATAATGGTTTTCGTTCACGGAAACTTCCAAGAATAAAAGACAGGAATGCAGAGAGATAGAAAAAACTACTCATGCCGACCGCCCTTGCTGAAATATAATTTACAGTTTCTGAGTGAACCGGATTAAGTGAAAAAAATAGGGCAGTTATACTTGCAATTGAAAGAGCATCTTTTCTATTTAAGGACAGCCCCTTTTCTATAGTGATGAAAGCAATAAAGAAAATAACGATTGAAGTAAAAAAATGAAGGGTAGTGTTGACTAAGTGGTAGCCGAATGGATGTAATTCTCCAAGCGCGTAGTTCAAGACAAGGCTTGAGTAAAATAAGTGTCGATATCGAAAGGGGTAAATTGTCGTAAAACCTACTTCCGTTTTCCCTGTTATAAATGATGATCCAAACTGTTGTGCTGTTTCATGTTTAATGACAACTTCGTCGTCGTAGTTAAAAGGCGCGTGAAGTGTACTTGAATAGAGAAGTGAAATAATTAAGAGTAATAGGGCAAGAAAAACTGTTTTACTATTATTC
>JABGTQ010000114.1 GCA_018647025.1 Nitrospina sp.
AAACTAAAAAAGACTATTAGAACACATCCAACCCACAGTATTTTTATATTACGAGGCATACCACTCACACAAAAGTTTAAGTTTAAAAATAAAAGCCTATAGTTAAATTAAAATTTATCTAATAACTGCCGTGCTTTTAAAACCAAATTTTGATTCTCTCCATTTGAAGAAGATAAAACTAGAAATTTTTTTAGATTTTTTTCTGAAAAGTTTGGACGAGTACTAAAATACTGAACCCCAATATAATAGTAGGGCAAACTAAACTCTGGATCTATTAGGATAGCATTTTGAAATTCTTTTAGCGCAAGATCAATCTTTTTTTGAAAAGCAAAAGCCAACCCCATATAAAGACTAACCTCACTATCCGAGTGCCACTCACGTACAGATCTTAGCACATCCAAAGCTTTCTCAGGGACCTTAGATGCTAAATAAAGTTGCGCCAACGCAATATTCCCGTACAGGTAAAATGGGTTAATTTCCAAAGTTCTTTTGTACGCAATCTCCGCCTCGCTAAAACGCTTCATTCCCTTAAAAACATTTCCCATATTTAACCACGCAAGAACATTTTCAGGATCCTGTTTTAGAATTTTTCCATAAATCTCAATAGTCAAGTCCGTTTCACCCCGCTTGAATGCCTCTTTTGCCTGATCAAGAAAACCATCAATTTTATTTCTTCGTTTAATTTCTAAAATTTGACTCTCCGATCGCTCAGTTGTTTCAATTTCTTTCAATACGTTCAAACGCTTAGCCTCACTATACTGATCAAATTTTATCAGCGATCCATCTATACGAACAAACGGGGTTAATTGACGAACAAGAACATCCCGTTCATCTTTATAAATATACTGAGGAGCATTAAATTCTAAAAGTGAATTATCATCGGTATGAATAGGTGCTTCTTTGCTAAAACTAAGGATTCCTTCCCGATTCATAATTAATAAACTCATAAGGTCTCTTACAGTAGATATGCCGATTCGAAATAGATCTTTACCTCGAATCTCATTTGACAAAACTTTATCAACTTCACTATAAGAAAGGCTGTATTCAGAGTCCGACCCAATCAGTAAATAGTCGTCACCAACAATTGATTCCCACATGGTCACCTTTTCAAAGTTTTCAGAAAAAGTACGCGCAACAGACTTAAAATTCATAGGACTCATATTAGTATGAACCCAAATGCAAGCCACACCCCCTGGGTTGAGTCTTTTTTTCATCAATTTAAAAAAACTATTGGTAAATAATGCGCCGACACCTGATATCCAAGGATTTGATGGCTCTGAGATAATGACATCATATTTTTGGTTTGCTAAAGCTATATGGTTTCTTCCATCAGCTAGGATTATTTTTAGTCTGTCATCATTCAAAGCATTATGATTAAAAGAATCAAAGTATCGAGACCCCTCAATAACTGCTGAAGAGATTTCAACAAGGTCCGCAGATTTTATAGGAAACTGCTCTACCGCACCTAAGGTGATTCCACTCCCTTGACCTATAACAAGTACAGACTCAGGGTTCTCATGTAAAAACATTGGTAAATAACCTGAAAGTAATTGTGTTCGCATATCCATAGCCAAAGATGCGTCAGTCTTACCATTTACACGTAAAAAAATATTTCCCGACACCGAAAGTTCAGTGGTGACGGTTGTATGTATCCCCTCTTTAAAATATAAAATTTTGTTTGTCTTTTTTTCAGCCTCTTTTAAATCACCAATACGATAAGGCATATACGAACCGCTAGAGATAACTGACTTATCCCAAGGCTCCATAGAACTCCCATACAACAAACAG
The DNA here is from genome assembly GCA_018647025.1 of Nitrospina sp. Lineage (GTDB taxonomy): Bacteria > Nitrospinota > Nitrospinia > Nitrospinales > VA-1 > Nitromaritima. The sequence continues at coordinate 1,789 of JABGTQ010000114.1, forward strand.
AGAACCAAAATTGCTGGTAATAGATAGATTTTAATATTCAAGCTAAGGTCTATAGAAAAAACCAGCAAAGCTGTACCCACAAGTAAGTTCAACACTACAGCAACGAGAATGGTATTTTGTACACCGATCCATGGAATGAGCACAAACCCAGCTAAAAATGAGCCAATAATAGTACCAGCAGTATTAAAAGCGTAAACTTTTCCAATAGAGTGGCCCAACATATCCATTTTTGTAACTACAAGCCGAATAACTACAGGGAATTGTCCACCCATAAAAAATGTAGGGATAAACAAAAAACAAAACACCATAAGAAAAACAGACCATTGTATGGTTATGAATTCCATACTCCAATTTTGGTAAACCCAACGATTAATGAAAGGAATATTCTCAAACAGCGGAATCATAATCAGAGCTGACACACCAATTCCGAGCTGAAGAAGACCGAAAACTACTAAAGGATTCTTTAATTTATTAATCCAACGGGAAAATACCACTGTTCCCAAAGCGAGCCCTAGTATGAATGTAGCCAAAATAATGCTGAATGCGTAGATGGATGAACCTAAAAGAAGTGATAATATTCGATTCCATGCAACCTGATAAGTCAGAGCACACCAACCAGAAAAACTAAACGCTAATAAAATAAAAATCGAATTTACACTTAATGAAGACGGCTTTAATGGAGATAATTTTATTGACTCTTTCGATTGACCTAATTCTTGATTCGGAACTGTTTGCATATCTGAACGAAAGAAGATGTAGATTGTGGCTGCAATCATAATATTTAAAGCAGCTGCAAACCAGATAGTGGCAAGAATCCCCCACATCTGCATAAATATAAATGCGCTAGATAATGCACCAAAAAAAGCCCCAAAAGTATTGAGTGAGTACAAAGTTCCCACATCTCGACCCACAAAAGAACTATTTCGAGAAACATACTTACTTAAAATTGGAAGAGTCGCTCCCATCAAGGACGTGGGGATGAGAAGAATAGCTCCACAAATGAAAAACCTATACAAACTTGCCTTGGAGTATGATTCAGTTTGAGTTTGATAAACCCATTCAAATAAAGGGGAAGCGCTTTCAATAATAGATGGAATCAATAAGCAGTAGACACCGATAACTCCCTCTAGCGCTGCATAAAAAAGAAGGGCATTCTTTTTTTTATCAATCCAACGCCCTCCTAGATAACTACCGAGAGCTAAACCTGTCATAAAAATGGTCAAAACGGTTGCTACAGAATAGTGCGTGTTTCCCATAACACGTGTCAAAAGCCTAGTCCAAACAACTTCGTAGATAAGGCCTGTAGCACCTGAAACGAAAAAGAAAATTAATATCCAAAACCTGGAATGGAGATTCAAAGGGGTCTACCTATTCAAGAAAACTTTTTATAAAGGGAGGGAACTCAAGATCGTTCAAAATAAACTACAAAATTTACTATAACTCTTATCATTCTATTAAGTCTGCTTTTGATAAGCCACATCGAAAACCTAAAACAGCATCTTTTCTTCCTTCAGTTGCTGCAAAACGTTTTGAGGTGCGTAAATCTGGCGACCGTGAATCCCAAGATCCACCTCGGAAGACTCTATTTTTTCCTTTTTCAGGACCTGTGGGGTTCATCATTGGGGCTAATTGGTAATAAAATTGATCGTAAATATCTAACACCCATTCAGAAACATTACCAGACATGTCATAAACGCCGTAAACACTCCTACCCATGGGAAAACTTCCCACGGGAGCTACAAACTCGAAACCATCTGCTTTACCTGCCAAATTTGCTCTTTTTTCGAGAATCTTATTTCCCCAAGGAAATTTAAGGCCGTGGGTTCCTCGAGCTGCTTTTTCCCATTCAGCTTCGGTCAGAAGTCTTTTACCTGCCCATTTACAATAATTGACAGAGTCATACCAGGAAACACCAACCACCGCAAAAGTGGGTTCCTCAAGCATTTTTGCGTTACCCTGCAAGAAAGGGAAAGAAGGCTTAACATAATCTGCAATTCTACGATAGTCATTATAAGCTTTAACCGTAACTTCATATTTATCGACATAAAAGGCATCCAAATAAATTTCCTGCTCAGGTTTTTCATCAAAACCACCTCCATCCGATCCCCTTGTAAAAACTCCCTCGGGAATCAAAATCATCTCTCGCTCATCAATCCCAATAATTGATTCATAAACACTAAAATCTCTATTATCATCCTCAACGGTCCTGGTAGCATTAGCCGCTAGTTGGCGTACCTTTTGACCATAATCAATAGACTTTTTGATCTCCCAGACAATCACGAGTATAAATATAACTGCTATCGCAAAACAACCAATGACAGCAAACATTAATTTTGTGTCTTTCATAATCTTAAACCTAATATAAAGTGCAATAGTTGATTATATTTTCATAAAAAAAAATTTGCAATCTTTTATATAAAACTAATGTGCAAATCTCATACGTCAAGCCCAAGCATAAAATACTTATTATAAAAACTACTAATGTATGGAGATTTTAAATGGATTTGCTAGAAGCTAAAAATACAGCGCTGTCATTTTTAAAGATTTCAGACAAAGAAATCATGAGTTGGTTTCGTACCAATTTAACTGTCGAATCAAAATTAGACCAGAGCCCAGTCACCATCGCCGATCGCAAGGCAGAAGAAATACTACGAAAGAAAATATCTAAGGCTTATCCAGGCCATGGGATTATTGGCGAAGAGTTTGGCGAGGAAGACTCACGATCAGAGTGGGTATGGACGATTGATCCTATTGATGGAACACGCTCATTCATACGTGGGTTGCCTTTGTTTGCAACGTTAATCTCCTTACTACACAAAGGTGATCCTGTAATGGGAATTATATCATTGCCAGCATTGGGTGAAACAGCATGGGCAGTCAAAGGAAAGGGAGCCTTTTCGGAAAATCAGCGCCTTCAAGTTTCCAGTCATGATACTTTAAAAGGAGCTTTCGTCGGGACTGCTGACAAGTACTGTTTTGAAGAAAAAAAATGTGTGTCCTTATACAATCAACTTCACAGTGAAGCTGAAATTGTTCGAACCTACCCTGACTCATTTGGACACTTGATGGCAATTCGAGGAGCAATTGATATTATGGTCGACCCATGGGCCTACATTTGGGACTATGCCCCCTGCAAAATTATGGTCAAAGAAGCAGGGGGAGAATTCGCAAACTTTACCGGTAACAAATCAGGGATTGACTTAGAAAATGCTATATCAGGTAACCCGAAAATTGTTAAAGCTGTGAGAAAAATGATTCGGGAAATAAAAAGTCTAAAAAAGAATTAAAGTTATATTCGTTGCCGCCCAGCAAACCCGGACTGAATATCGTGCCAGTATTCAATTCTTTGTTCTGGGTTTTTCCAGCAGAGATAGACCTCTTTACCATCTCTCAGCGAAGGAAAATCAACAAGGCCATGCTTAATTCCCTTCAAAATACAGCCCTTAGATTCAAGCCCTTCCGTTAGATAATTAATTTTTAAAACGCAGTTTAAATAATCCGCTCCTTGCATACTCCCACCATTCATTTGAACTTTTTCTCTCGCCTTATTTATATCCAGATATTCGTCAACCAAGCTTTTCATCAGGATCTGTATACGCGGTATATCTATTAAGAGTTGAGGAATTAATCCATTGGCCTCTTCTACCGAAAAAAATTTATTTTTAATAGACATATATCAAATTTCAAAATAGAGATTACTAAAAAACAAATTACACCGCTGTAAAAAATTATAAATGAAAAACTAGCTTCTGCCAAATAGTACATAAATTACATAAAAAACGGAACTAAAGTGTCCAAATTTCTTCGTATTAGAAATTTTTCTATCAATAGTTTCACAAGATAAAAAAATTAATGAATAATTTTTTAATATACCCAACTTAAAAACACATAAAAATATAAGAATAATCTTACAAAAAAAATAAGATTAATATTAATAAAAAAAAAGATTTGCTCCTATACATTTAACAAACCCAAGTTGCTAGAATCTTTGTTGATTTGACGTCAATAAAAATTAATGTAAGGGGAACTAACAATGAAAAAAGTGATGATGCTAATGTCAGCCTGTATGCTTTTAAGCCTTAATGCATTGAACGCTAGTGCCGACAACACAGTTCCGGGAGCTTATGCTCAATCCAATAATGCTAACCAAGTAATGAATGTTGGAAAAACTCAAATGATGATTGGTGCTCAGGATCGAGCTCATGCAAACTACGTCAACCAACGATCAGGAGCAGGTCGCTCAAAGGCAAACTCTGGCAACGGCGGTGGAGCAGACTTTCAGTGGGGCGA
>JABGTQ010000115.1 GCA_018647025.1 Nitrospina sp.
ACTCCCGGACCAAATGAATGGATGCTATGCAGATTTGTTTCTAGGAAAGTTATAGTGTCTTGTGCCTCATCACGGGTTTCTGTAGGAAATCCAAAGAACATAAATGAATGATTCCAGATTCCAGCGTTATGACTTTTCTCAAGAACTTCACGTTCAGTTTTTTGATCGGTTCCTTTATCGATAAGTGAAAGGACTCTATCGTTAGCACTTTCTAACCCATACATAAGGAAAATAAACCCCGCCTGCTTCATTTTGTCAAACAATTGTTGGTCCATTACTTTTTCAAACTTAAGAAGCGCAAGTGATTTGATATCTACATTACGTTTAATAATTTCTTCTGATACGTCATTCAAGGAGTGGGGAGATACTGCTTCGTCTGAGAAAGTAAAGTATTTTGTTTTATATTTGCGGGCTAAATTTTCAAGTTCGTCAACCATTTGCTCGGTACGTTGTTTTCCGTATCGGTGTCCATAAATAAAGCTGTGTGTGCAGAATGTACACTTCCCCCAATAACACCCTCTGCTTTGAAGTACTGGTAAAATTGGGTAGGGTGAAAGATAAAGGTTCATAGGTAAGCCGTCAAAAGTTGGCGGGGGCATTTCCTCGAAGCGTAGCTCAACCCTTTCTTTATTATGTTCAATTTTCCCATTTTCATAAAAAAGTAGGTTAGGAACGTTTTTGAGTGTTGAGCCATTCTTGAGTGTTGTTAGTAGACGGTGGAGAGGCTCCTCTCCTTCGAATGTGACGATACTGTCGCAGAACTCTTGAAAGAATTCTGGGTGACCCATAAGTTGTTTGGAGTTTACGCTGAAAATTGGACCACCGAGTGTAATGTGCAAATGCGGATATTTTTCTTTAAGCATACGAGCTAAGGTCAATCCCGGTAGAATTTGAGAGATCCCAACAATAGAAATCCCAACTAGGTTATAGTTTTCCCATGATTCAGAAGGCAGTAATACATTTTCATAAAGATCAATAAAAGGGTTAACGTCGCTACTCCGAGCAAATTCGGTGGTGCGTTGAGTTGATTCTTCTGCGCGGACCCCACTTTCAAAGGTAGACAGCGTGAGAATGGATGGAGAAAACGCATCTGACACAAGTTTCAAAGCAGACTTAATTATCATATCTGCTTGCTTGTAAGCTTTAAAATCAAAAAAACGTTCAGGTGTTCGCATGACCTGTTTGGCGTCATTTACTTCAGAAATGATAGTAGGAGCGAATTTAATGCCCGTGGCTAAAACGTCCATCAGGGACTTTTCTTTGAAAGAGAATGACTTTTTGCTTTTAAGTATGGTCTGACGATCCTCCATTTTTGAAACTATTTTTTCAAGAGAATTGGGTGACAAAAAATGGTCGTAAGATTCCATATTAAAATCTCTTTGCGTTACATCCCAGTTTTTTTCTCTTAAATACGAGCACAAATATGGAGTGCTCAAATAGGGCTGAGTGGGATACCACTGTGCTGGAAAAACAAGAAGTGATTTCATGATGTAATTATGGTAACACCACCATCCGCTCGCTTCAATCCAAATAGACAATTTTTATAATCTAAAATTTTACGCACAGGGGTAGATAATTCTTACAAGGAAAACCTACTCCGAAAAAGGGTGAGAAAATCCATTTAATGTCAAGATTACCAAAATTATAAGCGAAGGCTTACACTCTAATATAGTTACAAAGTCGTTACTTTTGCTTAATGCCTTATTGCTTTAATCAGATTAATTGGTTACGAATAAACATAGTTAATGCGTATTTTTGTCTTTAAGGTTTAGATGTGTTTTGTTAGCGGTCTCTTTTATTGGGATGCCAGTTATTTCGAAAACTGGTTCGGGGAAGGCGATATCTCAAATTCAGTAGGTACTCTTTTTATTTAGTACGCAAGGTAAAATACACTCAATTAAAAGTATACTGATATTTAATATATGTTGGCAAAAAAGATAAGAAGTAGAAAAAGATGGAATAGGGCTTATTGAGAAAGAGGAAAAAATCTTAAAATTATTTTACGATGCAAGCTTTTTCATGCTTGAAAGGGGGTCCCACCCGCTACTTTTACCAGAGTTTAAACCTGAAAATCTTTTTTCAGCTTTAAGAATATCTGTTACCGAATATGGATTTAGTAATTCAAGTTCTTCCATTTCACAGGTAAACCGCTCAAGCCTTCCAAAGCGCTCCTCTTGTGACAAATCTTGATCCACGTGGTAAGGGGCAACGGAAAGAATTTCATTTATATAATTACTAAATCGAGCTTTAGATCCTTTTTCTGAGCTAATTTTATCGGATTTCGAGAGTCCAACAGGGTGATATTGAAAAAGCCAGGGGTCGGACTGATAAATATGTGCCGAACTACCTTTGATAAATTTAAGTGTTTCTTTGAATTCGTTTTCTGTTTCACCTGGATACGCAATGATCCATAATGTTGATGTTAATATTCCATGTTTGGATAAAGCGTGTAAGCTCATTTCCATATTTTCAGGGGTTGTGTTTTTAATCATATCGTCCAATATTCTTTGACTAGCAGACTCCATTCCAAGTCTGGCGCGAAACAACCCCCCTTCTCGCCAAGCTTTTGTGCGTTTTTCTTGTGTGCAAACTTTGTCAGCTCTTAAGTAACAATCTAAAGTGTAGGGCTTATTGTTATCTTTGATTTCCTGAGCTAATGGAGTGATTATATGGTTTGTCAATGAGTCGCAAATATAAAAAGAAGACCTCTTGTATTTCTTAGCAAGACTATCAATTTGATTATAGACCGATGATGCCGTATTTGATCTAAAACCTTCCCAAAATACTGTCTCTGCACAAAAAGAACATTCAAAAGGACACCCTCTAGAGCTTGATACCGACAATTGCAAATATTTCTTAATTTCAAGATCGCCATAGTCAGGGATAGGAGCTGTTTTGAAATCTATGAAGGCATTATCATCTTCCAAGACAGATTTAAGGAGAACCGGATCAATAATTTTCGCTGAAATTTCATTGTTAAGTATTTTAACAAGGGCTTTTTCTCCTTCACCGATAACAAAATGATCGATAAAATCATTTTTTTTCATAAAATCTTCAACTTCATGAGGGCTGGAAGTTATGCCCATGACTGGACCGGGTCCACCGACTATGGTTTTAATTCTGCCATTTAAATTTTTAGCATATTTTAAACAATGGGTGCTTCCCGCCCAAGTTGAGTTATTCAAGTGGCATCCGATAAACTGGTAGTCTTTTTGTTGGATCTCTTGCTTGATTACGCTTTCGACCGACGAGTATAATTCGTCAAAAATAGCGTCAAATACCTTTACACTGAGTCTCTCGCAAAAATTTGAGTGATTTCTTCCATCCATATTCATCACTTCAGCAACTAGGTCCGGATAGTAGGGTTTGCTTCTTGCGTTAAGATACAGCAACTGATGTATGGATAACATTTCTGTGCCATTGCGGAAAATATTCCATCGTTCCATGTAAGGAAACATTTCCAAAACAGTTAAAAAATATTTGTTCTGCAATTTAAAAATCTGGTTATTCGTATTAAAGTCCAAAAGGTCTACGTGATGACCTTCATCTTCAACATAAGTTTTTAGAGAAGAGACCCCTAAGGGGACACAAATCGGGTCCCAAAAATGAGGAACAATGAGTAAAATACTTGACATGATGTGTTCGGTAGCCCCTTTTTATGAATAACTTAGTCTTATTCACGCCAGTGAATTAACTGAAAAATAATTCTATCATATTTTTTACTTTATGAAAATGAAGTGATCCCGGTCGTTTTCTCTCTTAACTTTTACCGCCGAAGAATCAAGTTGCTTAGGATACAAACCAGGCTCTTTTATGACTACCATTATGTGAAATCTTTAGGTTTTTAGTACCTTTTTTGGTGGGGGTACCGATTTTTTTGATCCTAAGGTAAAAGAACTTTAATATTATTTATAGGTTTTAGTTGGGGTAATTTTAAAAACTCCTACTATTCTTAGATGTATTCTCTTTTGTCTTTCACGAAGGAGCAAGAAATACATTTGACTTAAAATTGGCTAAAAGTATAATTAAAAATTTATACTAAAAAATATAAGCTTATTACGTTTTTTAATTATATTTTTGTTTTTTGAGCATATATGAATACATACTTTAGTCCCATATTTAGAGGCGTTTCATGCTAATTAGTAAAACTTCAAAGATTAATTTGACTTTATTTTCGTTATTTCTATTGCTTGTAGCAGTACCTATTGATGCGAAACCTGGTTCAGATAAAGCGATAGAAACTGAAATTTCTCTTGTGGACGGAATCACATTGGATAACAAAGGTAATATGTATATCGCGATGCGTGAGCATAATATAATTAGTCGAATTGACACTAAAGGTATGATGACCCGTTATGCGGGTTCAGGTCAATCTGGTTTTTCAGGCGATGGTGGACCAGCCGCTAATGCTAGTTTTAGAGTTCCAGCTGGCTTAGCCTTCGATCCTGAAGGTAATCTTTATATAGCGGATCGTGAAAATCATAGAGTACGCAAAGTAGATACTAAAGGCAATATCTCCACCTTTGCTGGGATCGGTGAAGCAGGTTTTTCAGGCGATGAAGGACCAGCAGTAAAAGCAATGTTGAATCTACCTTCTGGAGTGGTAGTAGATAAAAAAGGAAATTTATACATATCAGATCGATCCAATGATCGTATTCGTGTCGTCGATAAAAAAGGAGTGATTCGGACATATGCAGGAAGCGGTGTGGCAGGTTTTCAGGGTGATGCTGGACCAGCACTCAAGGCTCAATTAGATAAGCCATTTGGTATCGCTCTCGATGAAACAAAAAATTTGTATATTGCTGATCGTAATAATAATCGTGTTAGAAAAGTTTCCCCTGACGGCATTATTACTACTGTAGCCGGAGATGGTGGATTTTTCTTTATGGGGGATAATGGCCCTGCGTATAGAGCAAGTGTTGCGGCTCCAACCGGAGTGGCTCTTGATAGTAAAGGAAATCTTTATATAGCGGATCGAAATAACAATCGTGTTCGCGTGGTCGACAGAACTGGAATGATACGAACAGTAGTAGGTACAGGACAGCAAGATTATAACGGTGACTCAGAAGTGGCCCGCGAGACTAATCTATATCTTCCA
>JABGTQ010000116.1 GCA_018647025.1 Nitrospina sp.
ATTTGTTGTCTATCTTTACTCATAGTTCTTCCTCACATTTGATCCTCTGAATACTATCTCTTCTTTTTTATAGCCTCACTATAATAATTAAACAAAAACTGATATTTAAATCAATATTGTAGATTCTTTAAATTGGTCTCTTTCCTACATCTAACATTTATCTATGGCGGAAAAATAATTAGTCCCTACAACGTTGACTTTAAAATAATTTAATCTTACTCTTGATATCGCAATTACATTATTTGATATAATTAGTCTTTCGATCATTAGTCACTATTTAAGTTTTTTTATTGGTTTAACTAACGTCATTAATTTAAAGCAATGAAAAAATTAGATATTTTTTTAAAATTAGACAGCAAAAATAATAAAACAGGTTTTAGTTTTTTGGAACTGTTGATTGTTTTAGTCATCATCGGTATTCTTGCTGCTGTAGCTATCCCTCAGCTGGACCATTACAAACAACTAAGGCATGACAGAGAATCCAAGGACAACTTAGAGAGACTTTATCAAGGCTGTGAAAAGTTTTGGGGAAATGACATTAACACACAATGTTCTTTAGTAATTGCCAAGGAAGCTGTGAATGGTTTCATCCAGTCTACTAATGTGGTTGTAAAAATTCCGTTAGGAAGGGGAACAAAAACTAACTTCCAAGCTATGGCAAAACATAGTAGTAGTGATAAAACATATACTATTGATGAAAAGGGGAGTGTTCGTTAGTCACCACATCGCTTGATTCCTATCTTATTTTCCTCTCCTTAAATACTCTATTTTTTAATCCAATCATTCCTCTCCAGTTTTGATAAAACTACTGAATTATTTTTAGTTTGCAGGAAGGTAGGCATACTAGACACCTCTTTCATTCAATTATCTCATTGAAAACAAAGGATAAACTATTTATAATCTAGAATATGATGATTGAAGAAGATTTTCTAGTTATTGGTAGCGGGATTGCTGGTTTAACGTTTGCTCTCAAAGCTTCCCAGTTTGGATCGGTGGCTATTGTTAGTAAAGATGACCTGTCTGAGTCTGCCACTTTATATGCCCAAGGTGGGATAGCATCTGTGATGACCGACGATGACTCATTTGAATTGCATGCTAATGACACAATAGAAGCAGGTCGAGGATTGTGCCGTGAAGACGTTGTGCGCATTATTTGCAGGGAAGGACCTTCTCATATCAGAGAGCTAATTGACTTAGGTGTTAAATTTACTCGTATCCAAGGAGAAAACTATCATTTGAGTCGTGAAGGAGGACACTCTCGAGACAGGATTCTACACGCTAATGATCTTACGGGGCAAGAGATAGAACGCGCCATGATTGAGGCAATAAATAGTAAAAACAACATAACGGTTTTCCCACATCATATGCTGATTGATTTTATGACAATCAGTAGACTAGACTCTAAAGTAGAACCTGGTAGTCCTAAAGATGAAGCACTTGGAGCATATATCCTTGATGTCAAAACCAATCAAGTAAAAACTTTCCTTAGCAAAATCACCTTGTTGGCTAGTGGAGGTGCTGGCAAAGTTTATCTTTACACTTCAAATCCTGACACTGCTACAGGTGATGGAATTGCTGCCGCTTACCGCGCAGGTAGCAAAATAGCCAACATGGAGTTCATTCAATTTCACCCGACCTGCTTATACCACCCTCAAGCAAAATCATTTTTAATTTCTGAGACAGTACGTGGAGAAGGCGGTATCTTAAGACTGAAAAATGGACACACTTTCATGGAAAACTATCATCCCTTAGGATGCCTAGCTCCAAGGGATATTGTGGCCCGCGCCATAGATCACGAGATGAAAAAAAGTGGCGACGATTGTGTTTATTTAGATATAACTCATTTAGAAGGTTATCGAATTCGCGAACGCTTCCCGAATATCTACCAAACCTGTTTGAAGTTTGGTTTTGATATGGTTAAAAACCCAATCCCAGTAGTACCTGCTGCCCATTATACCTGTGGAGGAGTCTTAGTAGACCTTAATGGCCAAACAAACATTCGCCATCTTTTTGCCAGTGGTGAAGTTTGCTACTCTGGATTACATGGCGCTAATAGACTAGCTTCAAATTCGCTATTGGAGGGGCTGGTATTATCAAATCGAGCTGTATCTAAAGCAGCCTTATTACTTAAATCCAAATCATTCAATAAAACTATTTTCCATAATGTCCCTAGCTGGGATTATGGAAATTCAGTAGATAGTGACGAATCGGTTGTCGTCTCACATAATTGGGATGAGATTAGAAGAATCATGTGGAATTATGTTGGTATCGTACGCTCAGATAAAAGACTTCGTCGCGCTGAAAGACGAATTCAATTACTACTGGACGAAATTAAGGAATATTACTGGGATTTTAAAATTACCAAGAATACCCTAGAATTAAGAAACATCGCTCTCACTGCTCACCTTATTGTCATGAGCGCTTTAAAACGTAAAGAAAGTCGTGGGCTTCACTTTACCTTAGATTATCCAAAAACGGATATTAGCTGGATAAAAGATACCGTCCTTCAAGATACTACGCGTCGTTTAGTAAGCCAAACCTCTCTTAGAGCTACATCTCATGAATGAAAAAACTTCTATTTTTATTCGCGATTTTCTGGGAATAGCGATCTTGGCCTTTTCCTTGTTCACTATCGTATCGTTAGCAACCTACTCTGCGACAGATCCCTCAATGAACACATCTCTTTCCTCTCAGGAGTTAGTCACAAATTCTGGAGGTCTGGTTGGTGCTTATATTTCGGATGGGTTAGTTCAACTCTTTGGAAGTAGTTCATTTTTCTTTCCCATGATTACCCTGATTATTGGATGGGCTTGCGTGCGTAGAAAAGAATTTAATCATTGGCCACTTCGCCTGGTTTCTGGAATTTTTCTGCTCACGGGAATATGTGCTTTGAGCGCAGTTTTAATGAATGCTGGCCCTGTTTTTAAAGGTTACGCTGAAATAGGAGGTCTCACCGGTGCAGTTCTTGGAAAGTTTCTAGTAATTTGGTTAAGTCCAGTCGGTGCTACCATTTTTTTAATCACCATGATCTTAGCCTCACTACTTGCCATGACAGGAAAAACCGTTAACTCTATACTGGAAATAGTGGGCAAACTTGTAGGAACCGGTATTGGTAAGTTATTACGACTATTAAATAATTTAAAATTAATTGTAAGTGAGTTTGTCAACACTGTTCGTAAATCCTCTTTGACTGCTAAAGATGAACCCTACGACACCGTTGTACCAACTGAGCCATTAATTATAACCAGACCTAAACTTCCTGAAATAACTACAGGGTCTACTCAGGCTCCTATTATTATCCCTCGAAAAAGAAAAAAAATTGTCAATTTTGTTGTGAATGAAAGTCAACTACCTTTACCAGAAAATGGGGATTATCAGATACCACCTGTCAATTTGCTTAATGAACCTTTGCCGATTGAAGATTCGGATGAGATGAAAGAAGAAATCCTGATTAGCACTTCTATACTTGAGCGAAAACTATCTGATTTTGGAGTGGAAGGAAAGGTGGTCCAGGTTCTACCGGGACCGGTCATTACACTTTATGAATTTGAACCAGCCCCAGGAATCAAGGTCAGTAGAATTCTTGCCCTGAGCGATGACCTTGCCCTGGCAATGCGGGCACTTAGTTTACGGATTCTTGCCCCTGTCCCAGGCAAACCTGTAGTGGGAATAGAAATTCCTAATATCAGAAAAGAAGTTGTTTCATTTAAGGAAATAATAACTTCTAAAGAGTTTGTTGAATCAGACTCAAAGTTAATGATGGTAATAGGAAAAGACAACATTGGTGAACCTGTTGTGCAGGACCTTGCTACAATCCCGCATCTTTTGATGGCTGGCTCTACCGGCGCTGGGAAAAGCGTCGGATTAAATGCCATGATCTGCAGTATTCTTCTTAACGCTACACCTGATGAAGTTAAAATGATAATGATCGATCCAAAAATGTTGGAACTTTCGATTTTCGATGGCATTCCTCATCTTATTGCCCCGGTTGTAACAAACCCTAAAAAAGCCGCAGCAGCTCTATCCTGGGCTGTGGATGAAATGGAAAACCGATATAAGTTAATGTCCAAAGTAGGTGTTCGTAATATTACTGGATTCAATGTAAAAATGGATACCGAACGAGAAGAATATGAGATGAAACTCAAGCAATGGGAACACGATAATAAAAATAGTGTCAAATCTGACGAAATTGAATCTGAAGAAGAAAGTGATAAGCCCACCGAACCTCCTGAAAAATTACCTTATATTTTGATTGTTATAGATGAGCTGGCTGACCTTATGATGGTTGCTTCTAAGGGTGTTGAAGAAGCCCTCACTAGACTTGCTCAAATGGCGCGTGCTTCTGGAATTCATTTGATTGTCGCCACTCAACGACCCTCTGTGGACGTTTTAACCGGAATCATCAAAGCTAATTTCCCATCCCGCATTTCCTATAAAGTAACATCCCGTGTCGACTCTCGAACCATACTTGATTCCATGGGAGCTGAAAAACTTCTCGGGAAAGGAGACATGCTATTTATGCCTCCAGGGACTCATCGACTTTTAAGAATTCACGGTGCAATGGTAAGTGACGAGGAAATCCAAAAAATTATAAGCTTTATTAAAGAACAAAAAAAACCAACCTATAAGGATCAGATTTTTGAAGTTGCTGTAACTGATAAGGGGAAAACTAAGGAAGCGGAAGACTACGACGAAAGGTATGATGAAGCATTGGCCATAGTCGCAAAAGATCGACAAGCTTCTATTTCCTATATTCAACGAAGACTACGAATAGGCTACAACCGTGCCGCAAGCATTATCGAAATGATGGAGCGAGATGGCGTGGTAGGACCCTCCGATGGGGTCAGGCCTCGTGAAATTTATGTCAGTCCCATTCCTAATGAGTGACTCCTGTTTGTTTTTGGAAACCGCTTAATACTCAAAAAACATGTCCTTTGCCCATCCTCTAGCGACTCTGACTAAGGACCAAGCACAAAACTCTGTACTTTTTATTCTACTTGGCGCAAGCAATCTTGCCCGTTCCTTTCATGGTTTAAAATACTGTATCGAACGATGCATACTTCCAAGAACAGCTACTTTTTTACATGCTATGGGTCCGGGAAGAGGTTATGTTAGTCCCGGTGGAATACTAAATGCATCTTATTCTCCAATTATCAACAGCGGTATTTTTGAAGCTGCTCGAAACAAAAAAATAAAAAAACAGAAGGTAATCGCTCTTATTACAGATATCGGCAATGACATTATGTACAATATTTCTCCAGATAAAATTATTGACAGCCTGCAACATATCTTTAACGTATTAGATACGATTGAAACAAACATTGTTATCACTTCAATTCCTGTAGATCTTGAAAATGACATTAGTGAATTTCAGTTTCAAATTCTACAGAAG
>JABGTQ010000117.1 GCA_018647025.1 Nitrospina sp.
AATACGGGTGGCCCTTACAGCAAACATGGCATTTGGTATGAAAACCTGAGTGAAGCGCGGGATATTGCAAAAACATATAATCTGATCATTTCTGGTGTTCATATTCATATTGGTTCCGGGGGTGATATGGGACATTTGAAAAGGATTACTGGAAAGTTAGTGGACTTTGCTAAAGAATTTAAGGATCTGGAGGTCGTCAACTTTGGGGGTGGTTTGCCTTACCAATATGACCCACACTTACCGCAAGAAGATATTTTAAGGTATAAATCGATCCTTACTGAGCGAATGGAAGTTTTAGAAAAGCATTTTGACCGAAAAATAATATGCGAGATAGAGCCTGGTCGAAGATTTGTAGCCGGTTGCGGATATTTAATTGGAGAGGTACGGGCACTGAATCACACCTTTGAAGAAGACGGAACAAGACTTAACTATGTGCTGGGAAATATTGGATTTTGTCATTTGTTAAGACCCATGGCTTATGGGTCGTTTCATCCTATTTGGATTGTGGGGGATGATTTGGGTCCCGAGCAGGATATCATCGTAGCTGGCCCAGTTTGTGAGTCTGGTGATGTTTTGACCCAAAAAAATGAAGAGCCGGTTCCAAGAAGGCTGCCGATGCCGAAAGCAGGTGACCTCATTGTTGTTGGGGGAGCTGGTGCCTACGGGTTTTCCATGTCTTCTAATTACAATACCCAGCCTCTTCTTCCGGAAGTGGCTGTAGAAGCGGATCGATGCGAACTTACAAGACGAAGACAGACTCTCGATGATATGTTGCGAGAGGAAACTGACATGCTTTGATAAAGAATTAGTCTTTTGAGTTAGATAGAATGCGTAAGAATTTCTTACCAGGCTCGGATAAGTTGATAGTAAAACTATGTTTTAGTCTGATAAGCATTAGCTTGAGCAAACAATTTGTTCAAGGTGACCAACAGTGAGGAATCTTTAGAATAGAGGGGTAATTTTTTGAGCCATTTGTATGTCAGCTAGAGTTACGCCACCAGACGAATGTGTCCAATACTTGATAGATATACGTTTGTAGTTAATATGAATATCTGGGTGGTGGTTGTTCGCTTCCGCAGCCTCGGCCACTTTTTTAACGAAATCAATTCCTTCCATGTAGGTAGAAGCGTGCTTGACTCTTTCAATGTAGGGAACGCCTCGATCATTTTTTCCTGACTTCCAATCCGGTACTAGTTCTTTGATTTTTAACTGAAGTTCCCCTTGGGTTAATGATTTTTTTTCAACCACTGTTCTGCTCCTAATTTTAATTTTTTAGAAAAACTAAAGTCACTAAATCTCGTTATCGGCTAGTATTGAAAAAAATAAAAATTGACGTGAAGGAGGTTTCACTAGCTATAAAATTAAGGGAGAATAATTCATTAATAGGAATATCTACCCCTTTTCTCAATCATATTATCATATAGCTCAGCGGCATTTTTTTCTATAATATCTTTACATTTGATTGTCGGATTACAATTCTTTACATTTGAAATATTGAACCACTATTGTTGTGATCTTACTACAGTATTTAGTAGATGAAACTTTCACACGAGCAGCTCCTGACTGACGTGGTCTGCGTTCATATCAAAAAATACCCTTTCCATTGATGAGATTCGATCAAACACAATTATATAAGTTATAAATACTTAAATAGTCTCCCAAGGGAAAACAATCCATTTGTTATTATTTTCTTTTAGATAAACAACACCAGCATCATTTTTTTTGCCAAACAAGCTGTAATACCTTATGGAGTGATCTTTATATTTTACATTCATCATTTGTTGGATTAAACGAATAGTGTTCCCAGTGTCATATATGTCTTCCAAGACAACTAAGCGATCATTCTCCTTTATGTTGTTAGATACAAACTTTGCTTCTTCAACATTTCCATTTCTTGTTTCTAATTTAATAATGCTCATTTCACATTTTAATAAATTTGAGAGATGAACGGTTAATGGAATACTTCCACGATAGACAGCTATCAGATGTAAACTTTTAATTCCACTTACAGTATATTTTAATGATCCTAGATCACTTTTATATTCTTCAAAAGTGTAAGAATAAGTTTCTTTTTCTTTCGTGATTAAGGGCATGCAAACCGTATAAAAAAAGGATGAATGAAAATTTTCTTTAAGTAATTAGCTGGTAATGCCAATAAAAACTAATAATATAAACCACATAATTTCAATAGTATAGCATGTCCTACTGATTTTTTAACCCAATACTTTCCTGATACAATTCTTATATAACGCTCGCAACTACAGCTTAGTTATGAGCGTATGTACCAATAACTGAGGTAGAATCTATTTTTATCAGAATGAAACTTAGAGATGAATTG
>JABGTQ010000118.1 GCA_018647025.1 Nitrospina sp.
AGGCAAGTAGGGCTAGCTCAGGGTGATCAAATGCGTGGATTGCATAATGCGCTGCACAGGGATGATCTGGATCTTTTTCATATATTTCTAATGCAATTGCACCAGAATCAACTTTTAGTTTTATGTTTTTTCCCGTATTTCTAGCTATTCCTAGTAATGAAAGGCTGTAAAAACAGGCAGCTTCTAGGTCATTTGGATATTGGGTATAAATCTTTTTCATAGCTTTAGAATAAGATTTATCTCGAGTTATTTTCTCCCCTTCTCCGTAAAGAAGTTGGACAGCTTGAATATAATGTTGCTCTCTCTGAGTTAATTTTGATAGATCAGATATTTTTGAAAGTGCGACCTTGGCCGACTTAGAATCTTGACGCTCCCAAAGCGGGGCATTGTGGGCCATAGCTTGACCCCAGTAACCCATAGCAAAATCAGGATCCGCTTTAGTGGAGTTTTGAAATTCTTGCAAGGCTTCTGGATACCAAAAAGAATGAAGTGCCGCTACCCCATTTATAAAATAATTTTGTGCAACACCTGACCCGGAGGTAGGGAATTGTATTTCCCCTAACTTAGATGCTGCTTGAATTTGTTGAGTAGTGTAACCAGCACTAGAGCTAAAAAAAATTATCGTAAAGAAAAGTATTCGAATCGTCATAGTGTGATAAGGGAGTAGGGTAATTAAAATAAACCACAGTTGAAAAATAAACCATGCAAGACTAAAGTAAATACAGAAAAATTTTTAGTTTATTTACGTTAAAGATAGAATATGAAAAGAAGTCAGGATTTGTCCAGAATAAAATTAAGAAATGACATCCCCTTTGGTACATTATTAATGGGTACTACCGGTGTTTTGATTGGCGTAGTTATAGATAGCGAAATGGCGATGGTTGTTGTAGGTCTTTTAGGTTCTTTAATAGGGGGGTTAGTAGGTTGGGCGGGTGGAAGAGTTTTTCTAATTATTATTTGTTTCGGTGTGCTGATGGGAGCATTTTTAGGTTATCGTACCGGGGATAGGGATATTCTAATTATGGCTACCGGAACAGGCGGAGCTATTGCAGGATTCATGGGAGCACAGGTGTCATTATTTTTTAAAAAAAAATGAAAACTTATTTCTTTTTATTTTTATTAATCTATTACGTTTCTTTCTCAAAGGTTTCTTTGCAGGCGTCTTTTGCTTCAGAAAATGCAGCTTTAATTGGGATGGTATTAGTACCTAAAGGCCTCTACATTTCTGGTTCGAATAAATATAACGACGAACGGCCAAGTAGACAGATTTACTTAGATGCTTTTTATGTCGATAAATTTGAAGTGACCCAGAAAGAATTTAAAAAAATTATGAATTTTAATCCATCTGAATTTCGAGGGAAGAATTTGCCAGTTGAACGTGTTGACTGGTACCAGGCAAGAGATTATTGCAATAAGTCTGGTAAACGTTTACCAACGGAGGCCGAATGGGAAAAGTCAGCGCGCTCTGGATCTGAATCAAAATATTATTGGGGGGAAGAAGTTGATGATTCGTATGCTTGGCACTGGGACAATTCTGACCGAAAAACTCGTTCCGTCGGAGAAAAGAGACCAAATAAGTTAGGCCTCTACGATACTGCTGGAAATGTTTGGGAGTGGACTGCAGATTGGTACGATCAAAACTATTACCAGAATCGCTCCTCAAAAAACCCAAAAAGCATATTCAATGGAAAGCATAGAGTACTTAGAGGCGGGTCATTTATGGATAAAGCCGAAGGACTCCGCGTTACCCGGCGCAATTGGGATTTGCCCAGTGCTAAGTTTAAAAATTTTGGGTTTCGTTGTGTAAAGAATAAAAATAATATTTCAATAGATTAAAGGGAAACGATGGTACTGAGATTGTTGTAAAATAACCCCGTTGGGGATTACTCCTCATTAATAAAAAATAATCAGGCGTAAAGGTGGGCTACCTGTTTTTCGTACCCGTTATATAACTGAGTTTTATGAACTTCTCCAGTTCCTAGCATTTTTTCAGTTGCCTGTAACCAACGAGGATGATTCATTTTTGGATCAACGTTAGCTTCGAAGCTATATTCTAGGGGCAATACGGTGTTCCAAAAAGTCGGAGGCTGGTGGTTAATCAATTCAATTTTTACGATGGACTTGATACTTTTAAAACCGTATTTCCAGGGTACAACTAATCGTATGGGGGCACCGTGTTGCTTTCTAAGAGGGTGGCCATACATGCCAAGAGCCATGAAAGTCAGCTCATTTATTGCTTCTTGTATGGTGAGAGCTTCTGTATAAGGCCAAGGACGCCAAAAAGCCAGTTGCCCTTGAGCTGTAAAAGGTTTGTAAAAGGTAGTCATGGCAACGTGGGTTGCACTAGATTTTGGTTCAACGAGATCCAGTAAAGCTTTAAGAGGAAATCCTGTCCAAGGAACCGCCATCGACCAAGCTTCCACACAGCGAAGCCGGTAAAGACGTTCCTCAACATCCATCAACGTATATAAGTCATCAATATCAAAAGTTTGTGGTTTATTGACGAGTCCCTTAATTTCCAATTTCCATGGTCGAATAGATAGGGCTTGGGCATGAAAAGCGGGATCACTTTTAATCTCGCTAAACTCAAAAAAGTTATTGAAGCTTGCCGCAGCATTTTCTTCAGTTAAGCTCCGGTCAAGAGAGTATTTCGTATTACGTTTTACAGGGTACATTTTTTCTTCAATGGCAGACCATTCAATAGGTGCATCCCGATTAGGAGTAGGCCCAAAACCGCATCCATAAAACGAAGCTGTTGCAGCAAGTGTTGCTATTGAAGTTCCCTTAATAAAATCACGTCGATTCATATAGACTGACTCGGGCGTAGCCTCACCTTCAGCCATATTCCAGGGTTTAGGGAAAATAAGATTGCTCATAATAAATAACTCCAGAAATTAATATTGACTATCCGACCCAATCATCAATGCATTTAAGATAACCTGAAGAACCTTTTACAATAGGTAGAGCAATTACTTCAGGAATATCATAGCTGTGATTTTTAAGTATCCAATCTTTTAACATTGAAAATTTTTCTTCTTTGGTTTTGATTATGAGAAGAAGTTCGTCGTCAACGCATAATTTTCCATCCCAGAGGTAAGTCGACTGGATAGAAGGAATAGTGTTAACGCAATATGCTAGTTTTGTTTCAACTAGACCACAGCTAATTTTTTTTGCTTCTTCTGTAGAGCTTACGGTTGTATATACAGTTATATAATTTTTCATAGTAACTTTATTTTATCAAAGAATAACCTTTAGAATAAAAAAACCTAAAACTAGGAGGATCATAAAAATAATCGTAAAGGTATTAAAATATTTTTCTATAAGAATCTTAAAAGGGGGGCCAAATTTATATATTAGTGCGGCTACAAGAAAAAACCGTGCCGCCCTGCTTACAGCTGATGCCAAAACAAATGTAAGAAAGTTAATTTCAAACGCTCCTGCTGCCAGGGTAAATACTTTATAAGGTAGGGGTGAAAAGCCAGCTGCAGCTACCGCCCAAGCGTTATACTTATCATAAAGTAATCCAATTTTATCCCATTTTTCTTGAAAATGATAAAACTCTACGATGCGATTTCCAATTATTTCCATGAACTGATAGCCGATGAGGTAACCAAATACCCCACCTAGAACAGATCCTATTGAACAGACAAGCGCAAAACGGAACCATCCAGCTGGTGCGGCTACAACCATTGCAATTAACAAAATATCAGGAGGAATAGGGAAAAAAGATGATTCGACAAATGAAACTATGAATAAAACAGGAAGTGCATAAGGTGTACTTGCCCATTGCAGAACCCAGTCGTAAAGTTTTCTAATTAGTGCCATTTGGTTTTCATGATCCTTGATTTTGAACTACATAAGGTTGATGGGGTCGATATCCAATGTTAGTTTTATTTTGGGGTTGGATGATTTTTTGATTTCAGGTGTTTCGTATAGGCGTTTTAAAACCAACTGAAGTTTTCTGCGGTCATAAGAACGAAGAATAAGGTGACGTCGAAATCGACTATTTATTTGATAAAGTGCTGCACGTGCAGGTCCAAGAATCTCAATATCATTTGTTCCTTTGAGAATTTGAACTAAAATTTTCTTAATGCTATTTGCAAATATTTCTCCAGCTTGTTCATAGACACTTTCAATTTCAATAGCAACCATTCTAGTGAAAGGAGGATATTTTAATTTTTCTCTCAAAGTCAATTCTTTTTCTGAAAATCCTCTAAAATCGTGTTCTTTTACAAAATCAAAAACATAATGATTAGCTAAGAGCGATTGAATGATTACTAGCCCTGGCACCTTTCCACGGCCTGCTCGCCCTGCAACTTGAGTCAAAAGCTGAAACGAACGTTCGGCTGAACGGAAGTCAGGAATGTTCAATGAAATGTCTGCGTAGATGACACCGACTAAAGTGACGTTAGGAAAGTCATGTCCTTTCGTTATCATTTGAGTCCCAATAAGGATATCAATTTCTCCTAAGTTCATTTTCCGGTGGACGGATTCAAATGATTCGCGCCCTTTTACGGTGTCTCTGTCAAGTCGGTCAATCCGGGCTTGTGGAAAAAGCTTTTTTGCTTCCTCTTCAAGCTTTTGTGTGCCAAATCCACTAAACCGAATAACTGGTCCTCCGCATTCCGCGCAAGACTCAGGTTTGCGAGTAGTAAAATTACAGTAGTGGCACAGTAAAAAATTTCTTTTACTGTGAAAAGTAAGGGTTACAGTGCAATGAGGGCATTCAAAGGCAAAGGAGCATTCTTTGCAAGAAACATAGCTTGCAGTTCCTCTTCTATTAAGAAATAAAAATATTTGTTCTCCTCGTGTTATTCGTTCGAAAATAGCTTTTTTAAGAGCATTAGAAAAAATGGAAAAGTTTTTTTTTAAATCCATTTCCTGCTTCATGTTTATGACTTTGACAATAGGGAGCAGTCTGTTGTGAACCCGACTCTTAAGGGAAAGGTAATGATATTTTCCTTTTTCGACATTTTGAATCGATTCAAGGGAAGGAGTTGCTGACCCAAGCAGTACGACGGCGTTTTGTTTCTGTGCTCTTACTATGGCACTATCCCTTGCATGATATCGTGGGCATGAATCCTGTTTATAAGATGTGTCATGCTCTTCATCAATAATAATAATACCTAGATGCTTAAACGGTGCAAAGATAGAAGAACGCGCTCCTACGGCAATAGAAACCTTTTCGTCACGAATTTTTTTCCATTCAATAAAACGTTCTTTTTGCGTCAATCCACTATGAAGAACTGCAACTTGATTTCCAAAACGTTTACGGAACCGTTCAACAGTTTGTGGAGTTAGAGAAATTTCAGGGACTACCATTACGGCAGATTTATTTAAATTGAGTACGAGTTGTATGCAACGAAGATAGATTTCGGTTTTTCCACTTCCCGTAATTCCATGCAATAGGAAAGGTTGGAAAATAGAATTTTCGATCGTTTTTTTGAGTTCCTTATAGCATATATCTTGCTCTTTATTTAGCAGGGGAGGGATTTCGGCGGTCCATTCTGTCTGTACATCCAATGATATTGATCCTTTTTCATTTTTTCTGGTGAATGTTTCAATAAGTTTTTTCTCAAGAAGGCTTTTAATGGATTGCAAAGAACCTGGTATTTTATTTTTTAAAACAGAAATAGTGATTTGGCCTCTGCAGATATATTCATAAGTTTCTCGTTGCTTTGGACTATGCTTCAGCAGTTTTTGAATTTCTTGTTGTTTGGGTAGATTTTTTGCTAAATGAACGATCTTTTCATATTCGTATCTCAAAGGGCTACGTTTAATTTTATTTCCTGTCCCTACCAGTCCATCCCGCTTTAGTTTTGCTAGAGCGCTTGGGCTGTATTTTTTTTTGAGGCAACGCGCTAGTTGTTTTGAGGTTAAGCTTTTTTTTAAACGTAGAGTTTGAAGGATATAAGTCGAAAGGGTGGATTGTTTATTTTCTATGGTAGCTTTAATCCCGTCTTCGGTTAGATAAAGTTTGTCGATACTAGTGTCATCAAGGCCTGCGGGTAGAGCAGCTTTAATAGCTTCACCCCAGGAAGAATGATAGTAGTCGGCGATCCAACGGGTTAGAGAAAGAAGTTCCTTAGAAATAACAGGTTCTGAGTCCGGGACTTCTTCAATTTTTTTTAATTTAATATTCTTTTCATTGTGGTTTGATATACCAATAACATACCCAGTGAGTCGGCGGGTACCAAATGGAACAAATACGCGCATTCCTTTTTTAACGATTCCTATAAAATGTGGGGGAATTTCATAAGTAAAGATATCTTTAAGAGGTAAGTTAAACACTACCTCTGCGCATGCAAAATCGGGTTTCTGATCTAAAAATAATTTAGCCGAATAGGTTTTAGGGGGGGTCATGAGATAGTTATTAAATTATTTAGATTGTACCAGAGAACAGACTTGATCCAAACTCTGCATTACAGATCTTCTGAAGAAACCATTGACTCTCTGTCGATTTTAAATTAACCTTGACAATTCTTTTAAAACTTAATTAAGTAGGTCGAGTTGGCTTGCATCTAATAGGGTCTTAGTATAAACAGGAGTGAGAGATGAAAGCAGGAGATAAAATTAAAATTGACTTTGCTGGGAAGAAAAAAGATGCTTTGGTGTTCAAACTTTATCCAAGTTCGGTTTATTTAAAAGTAGATTTTAAAAATGACAAAGGAAAAATTGTAAAACGTAAGCTTAGTCAGATTGAAAACAAAAAACCTAGCGCGAAAAAGGAAAACAAAAAATAGTTTCGGATGGTGAAAATTTTAGCCTTGATTGCTGAAAAGCTAGCTAAAAAGAAACAGTTTCCCCATTTGGTTATGTTGGGTGTTTACGGTAAAATAAAATTATAATTTTATTTGAGTTCTAATTTAGAAATACATTTTTATTTTTGATTTTTGCTTCAGCGATTCCACATAGTTGCGAGTAGCGTTTCCCACCTTTTTGTTTCTGATTATATTTTTTATTCTAGCTTTTGCTTTATCAAGGGACATCGTTTTGCCTTTTTTAACGTCGGTTAGTTTTAATAGGTGTAATCCGAGACCAGTTTTAAAAATGGGACTGACTTCGTTTACCTTCATATTGAACGCCCTTTCACTAAAAGCCCCAAAAATCTGATTTTTAGCAAAGTAGCCAAGGTCACCACCTTTTGAAGCTAGACTGTCTTCCGAATGCTTCATAGCCATTTCGCTGAAACTAGAACCGTTTTTTATGTTCTCTAAAATAGATTGAATTTTTTGCCGAGCAGATTTTTCAGCTTTCTTGTCTCCCTGTTTAGCCTTAATAAGGATAACGCTTGCACGCGCTTTTTTTTCTGTAATAAAGTTGCCTTTATTTTTTTCGTAAAACGACTTGATTTCTTTGTCGTTGATTTTGATGTTGGGTTTGATTTCTCGGTCAATTACATGTTGCATCACAAGATCAACTTTGAGATCTTTTTTAAATTGCTCAAAGGTTAACTTTTGATTTTTTAGCTCATGCTCAAAAATAGCATCTGATTTATAAGTGGATTTAATTCTTTTTATTTGCTTTGCAATAATACTGTCAGTAATGTTTGCACCTAATTCTTTTCCTTTTTGCAACAATAAAGCTTGGCCGATTTGATCATCTATTAATTTTTTTGCCGTAATTTTTTCTTCTTCAATGCTAAGCGGGATACCTCGGTCTTTGAATTTTTTTAGTGTTTTTCTCAAATTTTTGAGAATATCATTGCTAAGAATATCTTGATCGTTAACCTTTGCGACGACATCAGGTATAGATATACGCAGTTTTTCTTCATGTGTATGCCCAGAATGAGCGCTTGCAAAGGTAACTACTGAAGCAGAGATAAAAAAATAAAATAAACTAATAGTGATGATTTTATTGCTAGGTAGAATAGGCATGAGATCTAGTTGTTTTAGTGAGTTTAATTTGCTTGCTATAATTTTACGGTATCTAGGGTTGCTAGAGTTGTCAACCGGTTTATTTTTTACTATTTTTGATGGAAATTTTTGTTGCTCAACTGAAGGTTTGGGCAGATTTGATTTGTTTTTTTAATGTATTGAAAAAAAATATTGTAACGATAGTAACCAAAAGAAGAGAACCAACAGCGGCTCTATATTTTAAGGTTTGGGTGTCTTGAAATATCCATACAACACTTCCCCAAAGTAAAGGGCCTACAACCGAAGCCATTTTCCCTGCTAGACTGTAAATACCAAAAAACTCTCCTATTTTTTCAGGAGGAGATAGTTCTACGACGATAGCCCGGCTGGTAACCCATATACCACCTATTCCTACTCCGGCTAAAGGACCAACCACCCAGAATAAGGTCTCTCCTGAACTAATGACTATTAGGGTAAGTGCTATTAGCCAAAGCCATAAAACAAAACTATAAGAAAAGATAGTTCCTCTATGTTTGACCAACCAACCAATTACCAAGGAGCCTAGCATTGCAAAAATGGTTGAAATAATTAAAAAATTAGTTATTTGCTGTCCATCAAATCCAATCACTTTGTTTGCGTATACTGACATGAAGGCAATAATCGTGTTAACAACATCAAGAATAAGGAAA
>JABGTQ010000119.1 GCA_018647025.1 Nitrospina sp.
CTATAGGAATGCTTACAAGATGCGGGATTCCAAAAATAGCATCAAAAGTTTTTCCAATGGCAAGAAACTGCGCAGCAGTGTATGCCATCATGCAGGCAACAATTATAGT
Organism: Nitrospina sp.; assembly: GCA_018647025.1. Lineage (GTDB taxonomy): Bacteria > Nitrospinota > Nitrospinia > Nitrospinales > VA-1 > Nitromaritima. Next base: position 110 of record JABGTQ010000119.1, read on the forward strand.
CACTGAAATTATTCGTATAAGGTCAGAGTTGTCGGGAAAATATGTTTCAAGGTAATCAGGAATGGTGAGAGAGGTTTTTTCTCGAGAGTGTTTTCGTAATCGTTCAGCAACAAAAATCCAATTCAATGCGTACCCTAGAAGGCAACCAGGAAAAAACCATAATGCAGAGAGTCCTTCTTTATAGGCTAGTCCAACAGTTCCAAGAACTGCCCACGCGCTCTCGGAACTTGCAGTCGAAGAGACGGCGGTAACCCAGGCTTTAAGAGATCGATTGGCGAGAAAAAAATCAGTAGGAGAATAGGTAGAACGGGATACGGTATAGCCAATCCATAACATAATTAGCCCGTATATTATAAATACTGCTCCAATAATTCCAGAAGTGTCCACCATAAGTTATACATTATAGCACCAAGATGATTGTGGAAAAGATTGTTGCTGTGGCTATTAAGAGCATGTTGTGTAGTTATATTTTGGGAGGTCGATTTTTTAGATAAAGTTCGTTACTATGTCGTTTCCTCGAGGAAGAGTTTCTTTGTTTACAGTTTTTATTTCTAATCTTATATGAATAAAAATAATGCCAAAGTACGACTTTAAGTCCATTGAACCGAAATGGCAAAGCTATTGGGAAAAAAATAAATCCTTCAAGGCGGAACGAAATTCTTTAAAAAAAAAGTACTACCTATTGGAAATGTTTCCATATCCATCAGGAAGGATTCATATGGGTCATGTGCGAAATTACGGAATTGGAGATGTGGTCGCACGGTTTATGCGCATGAAAGGGTTTAATGTTTTACATCCAATTGGTTGGGATGCATTTGGACTCCCAGCCGAAAATGCTGCTATTAAGAATAAAAAACACCCTGCTAAGTGGACGGAAGATAATATTGCAACTATGCAAACGCAATTAAGAAGTTTGGGGTTAAGTTATGATTGGGATAGAGAAATTGCTACTTGTCGACCAGAATATTACCGTTGGAGTCAATGGTGTTTTTTAAAATTCTATGAAAAAGGGTTGGTATATCGGAAAAAATCACAAGTCAATTGGTGTGATGCTTGTAACACAGTTCTAGCTAATGAACAGGTTATTGATGGGTGTTGTTGGCGCTGCGATGGAGAAGTCGAAGATCGCTTTCAAGAAGGGTGGTTTTTTAAGATAACAGACTATGCTGATAGGTTGCTGGAGGGTTGCAAACATCTATCTGGAAAATGGCCAGAGCAGGTGTTAATAATGCAAAGTAATTGGATTGGCAAAAGCTATGGTGCTGAAGTTGATTTTAAGATAAAAGAAAAAAATGAAACCATCAAGATTTTTACAACCCGCCCAGATACTCTTTACGGGGCGACATTTATGGTATTGGCTCCAGAACACCCACTGGTATCCCAGTTGTCACTTGGCACCAAACAGGAAATTGAGGTTAATAAATTTGTAAACAAGGTCAAACAGGAAGATAAGCTTGCGCGAACCAGTGAAAAAGGAGAAAAAAAAGGAGTTTTTACAGGAGCGTATGCAGTTAATCCACTTACAGGAGAAGATATCCCTGTATGGTCTGCAAATTTTGTGTTGATGGATTATGGAACAGGGGCGGTCATGTCCGTTCCCGCACATGATCAGCGAGATCTAGATTTTGCGCGCAAGTACAATCTTCCTATTCGTATTGTTATTCAACCTAAAGACAGCCCGCTAGATGAATCTAATATGACAGAAGCGTTTTCTACTAACGGGATCATGGTGAACTCGGGGTCGTTCAATGGGCTTGCTAGTGAGGAAGCGAAAAAAAAAGTGTGCGAACATCTAGAAGGTATAAAAATTGGTAAGTCTTCGGTTAACTTTCGTTTACGTGATTGGGGGGTGTCGCGTCAAAGATACTGGGGTACGCCAATTCCGATTGTCCGTTGTGAAGAATGTGGGTTGGTGCCGGTCCCAGAAAATGAACTGCCAGTCCAATTACCTCTTGATGTTAAATTAGGTGATCGAGGGCAGTCGCCTCTTACAACACTAGGTAAATTTTACAAGACGCAATGTCCTAAATGTGGGAACTTAGCTCGAAGAGAAACAGACACGTTGGATACCTTTGTATGTTCTTCGTGGTATTTTAACCGATTCACATCGGCTAAAAATAATCAGTCTGCGTTCAATAAAGACGATTTGGATTACTGGATGCCCGTAGATCAGTATGTCGGCGGAATAGAGCACGCAATACTTCACTTACTATACTCTCGGTTTTTTCATCTTGTATTTAAAGATTTAGGGTTCATAAAATCTGATGAACCGTTTGACTGTTTGCTCACTCAAGGGATGGTTATTAAGGACGGTGCAAAGATGTCAAAATCGAAAGGGAATGTAGTTGATCCAGACGAAATTATTCAAAATTATGGGGCGGATACTGCTCGGTTGTTCATTTTATTTGCAGCTCCACCCGCCAAAGACCTTGAATGGAGTGATCAGGGCGTGGAGGGTTGTTATCGTTTTTTAAAACGTGTTTGGAAAATTTTTGATGATTTTATAATTGATATCAAGTTAGCAGGTTCTATAACCAAAGATTATAAGACTGATTCGAAAGAATTATTGGAGTTGAGGCGAGTAACACATGTGACGATTGGTCGCGTGACAGATGATATTCAAATTAGAATGCAGTTCAACACTGCCATAGCTGCGATCATGGAGTTTGTGAATCATCTTTACACTTTCCGCGATAGTTGGCTTTTGCTTAAAGGTAAAGATGATTGTTCTAGACCTATAGTCAAGGAAAGTTTTGAAACACTAATTCTACTTCTTGCTCCGTTTGCTCCGCATATTACAGAAGAAATGTGGTCCCTTTTGGGCCATAAAACCTCAATAGTTCAAGTAGAGTGGCCAGTATTTAATAAAGATTTTACGACCACAGAGGAGTTGTTGATCGTAGTCCAACTGAATGGTAAGGTCCGTCAACGGATCACTATTTCGGCGAGTGCAAGTCAAGAAGTTATTAAAAGTTTGGCTCTTAATGATAGTAAGATAAAGGAACAAACAAAAGGCCGGGAAA
>JABGTQ010000120.1 GCA_018647025.1 Nitrospina sp.
CTGACGAGTTAAGTCAATAACCGTGAGCAGATGTGCGGCATGAATTTATTTTCTGAAAGTGGCGCAGAATAGAGAAAAAAATCGCTTTTTTTGGAAGGAAAGCAGTTGTTTTGAAAAAAAATGATCAGGGGTCAAGATGCTTTTTTATTAGTGTGGACCCTAGAATTTTTTTATTACCATTTGCAAATTGGCGAGCTTGTTTAAAGAGGTTTTTTGCTTTTTCCTGCTCGCCCTTCAGGTGTTGCATCAAGCCCAGGTTAAAATAGATTTCTCCTGTGGTGCTATCTGCGACACTAGCTTGAGTAAATTTGATTAGAGCTTCTAAATACTTACCATTATTGAAATATCCAATTCCTTTATTGTTATGTAACTTTGCCGATGGTTCTGCTGCTATTGGTAATAGGAGAGGGGTCTCTTTAGTATTGCTGCAATTGGTGATGGTTAATGCAAATAGTAGAATTAAAATTAAATTTTTCATAAAATTTGATACGGCGATGATATATGAGTTTTAGTTAATAGAAAGAAAAGGTCAAATGTTATGGTCAATTAATTACGGCCGTAAGTTGATGGGTAGCGAAATGGTTCCTTTATGCAGTAATTTTCGCGAAGATAGGCAGTATAAAAACCCCCCAGGCTATCTTTAAAGACAGGGAATTTAGTTCGGCTAGTTTGAGCTAGAGAATAGCCTAAGTAATAAAAATATCTAACTATTCGATTGGGTACCATACTTTATGCAGGACCTAGCCAAGTATGCCAGTCATCATTAATTACGCCTTTCTTTTTATATCTATCCATAGCGTCTTTACAGTGGCATGCTCGTTTAGTTTTGTATAGGTTTAGAAATGTTCCAGCAAGAATACTGGGAAAGTGAGAAATAGATTTTTCAACTTGTTTTTTTTCTTGATTTGTTTGCATACCTTCAAACAACTCTCCTGTTTTAAACTCTCGTGTGACCGTGCCTTCCGCAAAATTGGTTAGGTAACAAATAGATGCATAACATATTTCAAGTTCGCGGGCTAGAAAGAGTTCTGGGACAAGGGTCATTCCAATAAGATCTCCACCATATAAACGAAATTTTTTAATTTCAGCAGGAGTTTCGAGCCGTGGTCCTTCAGAGCAGACATAGACTCCTTGCTCATGATGAGGCAGGCCAAGTGAGTGCATTGAGTCATGTACTACTTTTTGAATTTGAGGACAAAAGGGACTGTCTTGTCGAATAAAACCAATACCGCGGTTCTTAAAAAAAGTGGTTTGACGATTTTTTGTTTCGTCAATGATATCATTGGGTAATACATACTCACCGGGCTTAAAAAACGTATTGATGATTCCTGGGCCAGACCAAGAAATAATACGATCAACACCGCACTCTTTAAGGGCATAAATATTGGCACGATAATTAACAAAGGGGGCAGTGATTGAATAGTCTTTTTCTCCGTGTCGTGACAGAAATAGGTATTCTAAGTTGCCAGCTCGAAAATGGTGAATCGGGGCGCTTTCCCCAAAAGGAGTTTCTAATGTGAGGGTATTAATATTTTCACCTAGTGCTTTATTAGCCAGTAGATCATAAGCACCACTTCCACCGATAACACCAAGTGAAATTGAAATAGGAGTTTTCGCAGTAGATTTATTCATTGGTATAAATAAGATTTGATATCGTTTACATAATGGCATGCCGAGTCGAGAATCGAACGGATCTCATTATTAGTCAGCTTCCGTTTAACTTTTGCTGGTGAGCCTATTACCAGACATCCGGGCTGTATAGTAGTATTTGGAGTTACTAGGGAACCTGCACCAATTATACAGTTTTCCCCAATTATCGAACCATCCATTACTATCGCACCCATTCCAATAAGACAGCGAGATTCAATGGTACAGGCATGAAGGGTAGCATTGTGTCCGACGGTGACTTCGTCTCCAATTATCAGCGGGTAGCTTTTTCGAGACACATGGAGAACACAACCATCCTGAATATTAGTACGTTTCCCTATGCTAATATAATTTACATCGCCACGAATCACTGCATTGAACCAAATACTACTTTCCGCACCTATTACCACATCACCAATTATCGCAGAGCTTTCAACAATGAAAGCTGAGGAATCAATGCGAGGATTTTTTTCTTGGAATGATAAAAGCATTTTAAATAATCAAACGTTGCCAGTTTGATTTCTAAATAAAATTATTATAGACAAATATCAAAAATAATTGGTGAAGTGAAATACAAATTCCAAGTCTAGTATTCAGCCGGCATCGCTAAATTTAAGTGTGCATTTTGCATAACATCGTAACATTTATTTGCCAAAACTTTGCGGTCAGTCTCCCCCTGAATCGAGGATAGAATTTGAACAGTTGTATTTAACTGTTTTTGTTTTAATAGTCTAAAAAGATGAGTGAGAAAATTAATGTTATACCAACAGGCAACTGATGGTTGATTTTTGTCATGATAGTTAATTACAACAGGTACTACTGGTTTTCCAGTTTGAATAGCTGCTTCGAAATAGGATGATTTAAACTGTAAAATATCCTTGCCATCGGTGGCTTGGGCTTCTGGAAAAAGAATTACAGAACACTTTGCCTTTAAGCGATATTGAAGTTGGTCAATCGTGGAGCGGACCTGTTGCTTTCGGTTTCTGTCGACGAAAATAGTAGCGCCAAGTTGTGATAACCAGCCCACCAAAGGCCATCTTCTGACGTCTGCTTTAGACACAAAAAAAGATGGGAAACAGGAGCCCATAACAAAAATATCTGGTACGCCAACATGATTTGCAATGATAAGGGAACCTTGTTCAACCATAGATTTATGGGTCACTTTAATTTTAATATTAAGCAATAAGCATGAGCATCGTGCCCATAATCGGGAAAAGAAAATAACTTTACGGTAATAAGTTTCTTTAGACCAAAAGTAAATAAAGAACAATCCAAAACCTATCAGTCCAAAAAAAATATAGGTCGGAACTAATAGGGTTATTCTTATTATGGCCAGTAGATATCCCATGGTAGTTTTAAAATGCTTCGTTGGTTTTTTTTACCATGTTGAGTATATCGGTTAATACTATTTGAACTAGATTGTTTGTCATAGACAGTGCCATATCTGAAATTGTTAACTTTGGAAAAACGTTAGTACCAAGAGGAGCGGTTAATTTTTCAGCGATATGAGACCATGCCAATGGACTTTTGAGGATGCTGTAGTGAATTTTATCTATACCGGCGAAACGTTTCATATCATTCATTACAGTTATTTTCTGATTAGGAGTCTTTAGAATAAACTGGTTAATAGCCTTAATACTATTAGAGACTTGAAAATATTTTACCGAACTCTTTGGAAAATAAA
>JABGTQ010000017.1 GCA_018647025.1 Nitrospina sp.
AGCGGATCATACACAAATATTATTGGACTCCCAATGGAGTTACTTGAAGATCTTTTGCAAAAATCAAATTTTTCTATTTAAATCACGCCCCAATAATTTCCTTCAATAAAGTCAGTTTAACTTTCGCATGGATTTACCTAATTAAAAAAAATCATACAAATCATATTTCGCTTGCCGTAGTTTCTATTTAAACATAAAATTGTTATTATGTTTTAATTACTTCTTTTCATTTAAATTTTTTATTATGACTAAGGAAACTAATCATAAAATTCATGGCTACTGCAAAAGATGTGAGGCACCTGTCTTTCTAAGTAGCACAGACGACCAATATGGGAATACGGTTAACACTCTAAATTGCTGGAACGGACACTACGCATGGATTAACATCGAAGGAATTGAGTCTAGCCTACCTGTTGAAAATAAAGTTTTAACATCTGCATCTCTCGTTGAAAGGATCAGTTTTTTCAATCTTTCATGAATGAACACCCTAGAATAAAGTTAACCAAATTCCTAAGCTGCCTCTTATTTATTTTCTGCTTACTTTATTTTCCCGGATCAACATACGCTCAGTCCAATCCAACACCACCTATTGGAATGGTTTATATCCCCGAAGGATATTTTCCTATGGGGAACTCTTCTGGAAAGGATGACGAAAAACCTCTTCATTTTGTCTACACGAAAGCATTTTTTATTGACAAATATGAAGTCAGCAACGCCAAGTATAAGAAATTCATTGAAGTAACTGGTCACACAAAACCCGCATTCTGGGAAGATGAAACCCTTAATTTACCGAGCCACCCGGTCGTCGGTGTTAGCTGGCGAGATTCAATGGCTTATGCAAAGTGGAAAGGACATCGACTACCAACAGAGGCTGAATGGGAAAAATCTGCCCGGGGAGATGACAACAGGCTATGGCCTTGGGGTCGAAAATTTGATAAAGGTTTTTTGTTCTATTATGTCAACGTCTTTGGCGAAGATGACAATTACAAAAAAACTGCTCCTGTCAATTATTACGAATCAGGGGCGAGCCCATTTGGATTAATGAATATGTCTGGTAATGTTTGGGAATGGTGTCTCGACTGGTATGACAAAAATTTTTATCACATCAGCCCTGAGCTAAACCCTAAGGGGCCATTGAGCAAAGGAACCTATAAGGTACTGCGTGGAGGATCTTACCTAAATAGTATTGATGGCGTTCAAGTCGTTCGACGGTCGCGCAACCGCCCTCACATTAAAAACGAAATCTATGGATTTCGCACTGTACTCCCAATACAGTGACTGAGCAACCCGACAAACGGGCTATCGTTTCTTGGGCATTTTACGACTTCGCCAACACTATTTTTTCAATGAATGTGATCTCGCTTTATTTTGCCTTATGGGTCACAGTCGACCACGGTGGACAGGATATTTTTTATAGTATAGCTCTTTCTGGTTCTATGCTGGCTGTTGCTATTAGCGCGCCAGTTTTGGGCACAATATCAGATCAGACTGGAAGACGACGTTTGCCCTTAATTCTCCTTACTATTATCTCTGTTTTAGCCACTGCACTCATAGGAGAGGCTAGTCAATTATGGATGGGATTACTTCTCTTTGTTATTGCTAATTATTGTTATCAGTCAGCGCTTGTTTTTTACAATGGCATGCTTCCCAGTGTTGCCCTCCAATCAAATGTTGGGGTGGTTTCAGGGTATGGAGTAGCGTTTGGTTATATGGGTTCTATCGCAGGTCTCCTCTTAGTAGAACCATTTGTGGAAGATGGCGGTAGGTCAGCTGCATTTCTACCTACAGCAGCCCTGTTTCTCCTTTTTGCGATCCCCTGTTTTCTATTCGTCAAAGACCATAATCCCAAACCTTTATATATAAATGTCGTTCAATCTTTTCTAATTTTAAAAAAAACAATTACAAACAGCTCTGATAACCATGTTTTGTTAAAGTTTTTTATAGTCCATTTCCTTATTCTTGATGTTGTTAACACGATTATTGCCTTCATGTCAGTATACGCAAACAAAGTGATTGGATTTGATGGACAGCAAATAACTAATTTTTTAATTATTTCAACCATTTTTGCAATGCTAGGCTCCTTGGTAAT
>JABGTQ010000121.1 GCA_018647025.1 Nitrospina sp.
GTTTACTATAGCTCTTTTTTTTTCCTCTTGTGTTCAGAGTGAACCTGCGCCCGACCTGTTTTCTTTACCAACTATATATAAGGTAGGCAAAAAACCTGACGAGCTAAGAGCTCGCGACATGAACCTAGATGGCTTTCCCGATATTCTTGTATCCAATGCCGGCAGTAATACCTTGAGTTATTTTGAAGCAATTGGTGACGGTACGTTTAGATCACCTTTCACCATGAATACTGGGCGAGAACCTTTAGCTTTTGAAGTAGGTGATTTTAATGGAGACAACATTCCAGATATTGCAGTCAGTAATTATGGAGATGGTAATGTGTCTATCATAATTGGACAAAAAGATGGGGTCTTTAAAAAAACAATAACTGTGAAAGTAGGGCGTCTTCCCATTGCTATATCAGTTGGTGATTTTAATAACGATGAAAAGCTCGATTTAGCTATTACACTTCGATTTGATAAGTTAGTTATTCTTCTTGGCATAGGTGATGGTAATTTTAAAATGGGCGAAGTATATAATGCAGCAGGAACACCTGCTTATATGACTGTTGGAGACTTTGATAATGATAAGAACTTAGATATAGCGATTGCATTTAACGGTATTCATGTAAATTTTATTCGTCTATTTCATGGGAACGGAGACGGCACTTTTAAAGTCCCAGTTAAAGTATTAGGCGGAAAACAGTCCGCTTTTATTACGCAGTATGACATCAACAATGATGGTAGAGATGATTTGATTACTTCAAGCACAATGAACGATGCAATTAAAATTTTTCTTAATACTAGTGGCGGTAACGGCTTTATTTCTCTTGAAGATGCTGCTGCCGAGAAAGGTCCAGAATACATTGTCCCGGGAGATTTCACCGGTGACAATTTTCCAGATCTTGCAGTAGCCAATAAAAGAGATGGATCTATTTCTATCTTGGAAGGTAGAGGAGATGGAACCTTTATTTTCCCTCACTTTAACTACCCTGTGGGATCCAATGCAAGAGCTATGGTTGGGGAAGATTTTAATGACGATGGACTAACTGATTTAGCCTTACTCATTTATGACAAACAAATGCTGGCAATTATTTTAAGAAAAAATAGCATTCCTGATCAAATTGATTTCTGACTTACCTCTCACCTCTTTCCAGAAATTTTCTTTGAAAAATAGTTTTTACTCACATGGGAATACGGGCTCTTTCTTTTCTTATTATTTTAAAAAAATACTTTTAAAGAATATTTTTAAAATTAGCTTAGTTTACCTGCATGGTTATACTCTAAGAATAGTTTAAAAGAGTCCTTTGGGCTTACTAACTAGCGGGGGGGGGGCGGTGTTTTAGAGGTCATCAAGAGCATACGAATTTTTAACTGAATAGAATCGTCAATTGTCGTTCTGCCTACTATATATTTAATTATTGACCGTACAAGCCCTGCGGCAAAAGTCAGTTTATATAAAATTCTTAATATTAAATTCCATGGTCTAGAGTAATATTTAGAATAAAAATATAAGTTACTTCTATATGTCTCAAATATAACTTTTTCTCTGTAGGCTTCTTGATGTGTGCTTTCACCATGTAAATGCCGAACAGACGTTTCTGGATAGAAACAAATTTTCATTCCTTTAATGCGTGCTCTTCGACAAAAATCGTCTTCTTCATTGTATAAAAAATAATTTTCGTCCATCAAACCCACTGTTTCTATCAGTTTTCTTATCACAACAAAACAGCAACCAGAAATCACCTGTACTTCCTTCGCCTTCATTTTTCCCATTTTTTTTAATTCACTAGATGGCTCATAAATGTTTAAAATTTTCAATACGGCACTCTGGGGAGTATCTTCCCACAATCTAACGAAGCAGGGTTTGTTATTTTTATCAACTATACCGGAGCCAAGAATTGAAAATTCTGGGTGTTCTTCCATATATTTTAATATTTTCTTAAAACTATTTTCAGTTAAAAAAGTGTCTGGATTTAGAAAAGCAATTTTCTTACCTTTTGATATGAGAATTCCCTGATTATTAGCTGCCGAAAATCCACGGTTTTCTTTATTAGCGATAACCCTTATATTTTTAAATTTTTTAGACACTGTCTCGGCTGTCCTATCTTCTGAAGCGTTATCTACTAATATAAGTTCATAAGAGACCCCCTTTGTTTGTTTTTGTATCGACTCTAAACAACGCATAAGAATTTCACGAGTATTAAAGCTTACTATAATTATTGAAATATCTAATTGGGGAGGTTGAGAAAATTTATATTCGGAAAAAGTCAAGGGGATTACCTATCGGATTTTACTGGAGAGAAAATATTCTATAAAACCACTTAATTTGGAGTAGTGATGCACTTCTAGAAATATGACTACTCACAACTTAAATTTAAATGCTGCTAACCCATGATGAACTTTCGGTCTCTACGAAAATCACCATCCTTATCGTAATATTCTTTCAAATTATGCCAACTTAAATGAATGTCACAATCCTGACAAAGAGGAACTTCAAATCTCTTCCTCCCTACCATCTGGTTTCGATAACTTTTCATATTTGGACCATTCCATATTTCACTGATCGAATCTGATTTTAAATCACCCACAATTGTTTGAGAAAACATATCAGCGCAACACAGAACCACACTACCATCCCAGTAAATAACCATCCATTTCCACAACTGTGTACACGGAGCAATATTTGTCTGATTAAATCTTTTATGTGTGAATTGGGTTTTACTAGTTTTTGAAATTTCATGCTCCTGAAAAAATGATTCTTTATCAAGTTTCCCAGCCCAATTTGAAATGATATTATCATCGATAGTATTCATAACCACAGAACAGTCGTATGAA
>JABGTQ010000122.1 GCA_018647025.1 Nitrospina sp.
ATTGTTCTAGTCGAATTATTCATGTTCCTTACTGTTCTAGAGTTTTTTTAGAAACTATACACGATTGCTATAAATTTATTACTTCTATTGGAACAAGCCATCAACTACTCTAACAAAACCTTCTTCTATGTACTCGTCTTGCAATCCTCTAAGCAAACACCTATACTCGAAAATATTTTTTTATTGTAATAAAAATTGAATCTTATAAAAACCATGGAAACATTATTTGTTACAGGGGGCGCCGGTTTTATTGGCAGTAATTTTCTGACAAGAAAAATTAAAGCCGGAAATACTCGGATTATTAACTACGATAAATTAACATATGCTGGAAACTTAGACACTTTAAGTTCTGTTGAAAACAATCCTAACTACTTATTTGTCGAAGGTGACATCTGCAATCAGGAGTTAGTCAGAAAAACCTTGATAGAAAATAAAGTTGATTCTATTGTTAATTTCGCCGCCGAGTCTCATGTTGACCGTTCAATTGAGTCACCTGAGGATTTCATTCAAACTAACATTGTTGGTACATTCAGGCTTTTACAAGCTTCTCGAAATTACTGGAATGGTCTTAAAGCAGATGAAAGCCAGCGCTGTAAAAATTTTAGATTTCTTCATGTATCTACTGATGAAGTATATGGATCGCTCGGTGACAGTGGTTCTTTTACTGAAAAAACACCTTATGCTCCAAACTCTCCTTATGCAGCATCAAAAGCTGCTTCAGACCATTTAATACGCTCTTATTTTAAAACATTTGAGCTTCCAACAATTACAACAAACTGCTCAAATAATTATGGACCTCATCAGTTTCCAGAAAAATTAATTCCGCTGATGATTCAAAAAGCAATGGCGGGTAAACCACTTCCGATTTATGGTGATGGGCTCCATGTTAGAGATTGGCTCTATGTTGAAGATCACTGTATCGCTCTGGAACAAACTTTAAAAAATGGGCGGTTAGGTGAAGTTTATAACATCGGTGGAAACAACGAAAAAACAAACCTAGATTTAGTGAATACCTTGTGTACAATTTTAGATGAGCTTATTTTTGATTCGCCTCACAAGCCTCACAAGGCATTAATAAATTTTGTAAAGGACCGACCAGGTCACGATAGGCGCTACGCTATCGACGCTGGTAAAATTAAAAGCGATATAGGCTGGGAACCTAAGGAAACACTTGATACAGGTCTAAGAAAAACTGTCCAATGGTATATTAATAATCCCCAATGGGTTGAACGAGTAATGTCAGGCGCTTATAAAGGACAAAGACTAGGGCTTAATAAAGCATAGTTTGAGAAATAGAAATGATTAAAAAAGGAATTATTCTTGCGGGAGGATCAGGAACGCGACTATATCCGTTAACTCATGTAATCAGCAAACAACTGATGCCGCTTTACGACAAACCGATGATCTATTACCCAATCAGCACTCTCATGCTGGCAGGTATTAAAGACATACTCATCATAACGACTCCGAAGGATCAACCGCTATTCGAAACTTTGTTTAAAGATGGAAGCCAATGGGGTATTAAGATCAGTTATGCGAAACAGCCACACCCTGGTGGTTTAGCGCAGGCTTTCATAGTCGGAAGAAACTTTGTTGGGAAAAACGGAGTATGCCTTATACTTGGGGACAACGTGTTTTATGGGGATAGCCTTATCCGGTTAATGCAAAAAGCATGTAAAAGAAAAAACGGCGCCACCGTCTTTGGCTACTGGGTTAAAGATCCAGAAAATTATGGCGTAGCAGAGTTTAATTCTAAGGGCAAAGTGGTTAAGCTCTCAGAAAAACCTAAGAAACCAAAGTCCAACTACGCCATCACAGGTCTTTATTTTTATGACAATCAGGTTCTTGATATAGCAGCAAAGCTTAAACCCTCTAGCCGAGGTGAATTGGAAATCACAGATATCAATAAAGCCTATCTAAAAAACGAGTCACTGGTACTTGAAAAAATGGGTCCTGGCTTTGCTTGGCTTGACACAGGCTCCCATGATTCACTTTTAGCAGCCTCTAATTTCATAGAAACTATTGAATCGCGTCAAGGTCTTAAAGTCTGCTGTCCCGAAGAAATTGCATTTAAAGCAGGGTGGATAACACCAGCAAATCTCAAAAAACTGGCTCACCCACTTAAGAATAACGGATACGGTAGATACCTTCTTGGCTTGCTCCGTTAAATTTGGTTGTTCTATCTTATTTCTGGATGACCTATACATTACTCTCATGTTTTTTGTAATATTTATGCGTATTTTATTAACGGGAAAGAGTGGGCAAGTAGGCAGTGAGCTCAATAAAATTCTCACCCAATTTGGAGAAGTTATCGCAACAGGGAGAAAGGAAATGAATCTTGCCGACCCAAGTCAAATTCAACGGGTTGTACAACAAATCAAACCCGAACTCATTATAAATGCTGGTGCGTATACAGCAGTTGATAAAGCAGAGTCTGATCAGGAGTTAGCAAAAGCTGTGAATGCAGTCGCCCCTAAAATTTTAGCAGAGGAAGCTAAAAATAATGACGCTCTTCTCATTCATTACTCTACTGATTATTCTTATAATGGGAAAATGAATCACAGGCCTTATTTAGAATCTGACTCGCCTGCGCCAAACAGTGTTTATGGGGAAACCAAACTCCAAGGAGATCAAGCCATTGAGGAAAGTGGTGTTTCACATTTAATCTTCAGAACTGGATGGGTATACAGTAAAAGAGGGAAAAGTTTTTTAAATACTATCTTAAAACTGGCAAAAGAAAAAAATGAGCTGCGGGTAGTAAACGACCAGACGGGAACCCCAACTTGGTGTCGAAGTATTGCTGAGGCTACATGCAAAGCCATTCAAAACCTAATCGAAAAAAGAGAAGGTTCTCTTTCAAAAACCGCAGCTAACATTTCTGGTGTGTATCACATGACTTGCCAAGGAGAAACAAACTGGCATAGATTCGCCCAAACGATTTTAGAGCTCAGTTGTCCAGAAAACAGATCGAAACTTTTTGCTATTCCAACAAGCGAATACTCTACGCCTGTTATCCGGCCTAATTATTCAGTTTTATCAAACACCAAACTTAAAAAATACTTTGGGATCCAGTTGCCACATTGGGAGCACGCTCTAAAACAATGCTTAAGTGACATCACATGATGCATGTTATCGCTTGATTCATTTTATATATACTTCAAAAATATTATCAACAATAGAAAAAACATAGACAAATCATGAGAGTCCCCTTACTAGATATCCCAGCGTCTTACGAAAAAATTTTACAAGACGTTAAAAAAAATATTGATCAAGTGATCCAATCAGGCCAGTTTGTTCTCGGTCCAATTGTTGAAGAACTAGAACAAAAAATAGCAAACTATTGTGATACAAAATATGCTGTTGGGGTATCTTCAGGAACAGATGCCCTTCTTATTTCATTAATGGCAGCTGGAATTAGAGAAGGTGATGAAGTTATTACTACCCCTTTCACTTTTTTTGCAACCGCCGGGTCCATATCACGATTAGGGGCACACCCTGTGTTTGTAGATATTAAACAAGACACCTTTAATATCGATCCGAGTCAAATAGAAAAAAGTATAACTGGCAAAACACGAGCTATTATTCCTGTTCATCTTTATGGCCAGAGTGCGGATATGAACCCAATTCTTGATATAGCTCAAAGAAATAATTTGGTCGTCATAGAAGATGCAGCTCAAGCAATAGGTTCTGAGTATGAGGGTCGTAGGTCAGGTTCAATGGGAGATTATGGATGTTTTTCTTTTTTCCCGACTAAAAACTTGGGAGGTTTTGGCGATGGAGGTATGGTAACCATGTCTTCAGAGGATGTTTATAATCAAGTTAAAAGTCTTCGTGTCCATGGGTCAAATCTTAAGTATTATCATCAAGTTATTGGAGGAAACTTTAGACTTGATGCGTTACAAGCTGGTGTTGTCCTAGCGAAACTTGCATATCTGGATCAGTGGACAGAAAAAAGAAGGGAAAACGCGCAAACCTACAACCAACTGTTTAAAGAGAAGGGAATAGCCGACCAATTGATACTTCCGTTAGAAGTTACTCCAAGGCATGTCTACAATCAATATGTAATCCGGGTAAAAAAGAACAGGGATAAACTACGTGGTTTCCTTAGTGAAAATAATATATTTACCGAGATTTACTACCCTCTTCCTCTTCATCTACAAGATTGTTTTACTTTTTTGGGTTATAAAAAAGGTGCTTTCCCTGAATCCGAAAAAGCAGCAAACGACACTATCGCTCTGCCAATTTTCCCAGAATTATCTCAGGAACAATTGAGTTTTGTTACAGAAAAAATAGATGAATTTATAAAGAAATATGGTATTTAAAAATATTCTCATTACAAGTTTTATTTACTTAACGCATGAACGAACATACCTGAATATATTTCCACTTTAAAAATGAAAATTCTAGTCACAGGATCTGCTGGTTTTATAGGCTTTCACACTTCCAAACGGTTGCTTGATTCAGGCCATGATGTTATTGGCCTAGATAATTTAAATACCTACTACGACATTAATCTAAAAAAAGATCGGCTAAAAATTCTTCAAGGGTATGACGGGTTCACTTTTCATAAAATTGACCTCAAAGATCAAGATGTAGTGGAAAGTTTATTTAAAAAGGAATCCCCTCAACGAGTTATCCATTTGGCTGCGCAAGCTGGTGTTCGTTATTCGATCGATCATCCTCAACTTTATTTACAAAGTAATATTGTTGGAACATTCAATGTATTAGAGGGATGCCGGCACAATAAGGTAGAACACCTTGTCTACGCTTCATCAAGTTCCGTCTATGGACTCAATACCAAGTATCCTTTTTCTGTTCACGATCAATCAAGTCACCCCACCTCATTGTATGGAGCTACCAAAATTTCTAATGAGCTCATGGCTCACTCTTATTCACACCTCTACAAACTACCAACGACAGGATTACGTTTTTTTACAGTATATGGACCATGGGGTCGACCTGATATGTCTTATTTTCTCTTCACAAAATCTATTCTGGCCTCAGCCCCTATTGATTTATATAACCAAGGTAATATGACAAGAGATTTTACATATATCGAGGATATCGTCGAAGGAGTGTCCCGCATTATTAAAAAAATACCAGAACCTAATCCCAATTGGTCAGGGCCTGATCCAGACCCAGCATCATCTACAGCCCCATATCGATTATATAATATTGGATCTAATCGACCCATTCAACTAATGAATTTCGTTCAAGAAATTGAAAGAAATTTAGGAATAAAAGCAAAGTTAAATTTGATGCCGATGCAGGACGGTGATATTAAAAAATCACATGCCGATGTTGATGATTTGGTTCAAGATTTTGAATATTCGCCAAAATGGAATATCCAAAACGGGATAAAAAATTTCATCCAATGGTATATCGACTATTACAATGTAAAGTTAACTAAATGACTCGTAACTAATATTCATATTCAATCTTCGAATTTCGAGTCTCCACATACTTCATAACAAAATCTATAAACAAAAAAAGTATGGCGCCACGAACATAACGATATTTTGAAAAACAACATGGTAAATCTCTTAGCCCTCCAAAAGACATTCGTTTTTTAATTTTCGACCATAAAATATGGCCACTTTTCTCGAATCATATAATGGATTTTGTCTTAGAGGGGGACGACCGACCAATTCATATTTTAAATGCTGTCTCTCCCGATCTCACATGTGCACTATCATTTGCTGACTATGTGTGCGACCAAATTGACGTTAAAATTAACGGGCACCAGAGACTTTAAAAGTTTTACTTCACAAATTTAATTCAGAAACGATTTCAGGTTGGCCAGACAACATTTTTTCTATTTCTTTGACTGATAATTGAGGTGTGTTTTTTGATGTATAATCTTCTATCTGTCCGATTTTCTTATCTCCTTCGTTTAAATATTTATTATAACTCAACTCTCTATCATCCATGCTTAATCTAAGGTAGTCCCCAAAATCTTTAGACCTTAAAAGTTCTTCCTTAGAAACCAAAGTTTCATGCATTTTTTCTCCATGCCGCATACCAATAATTTTAATTTCAGAGTTTGAATGAAAAATATTCTTTAAAGCCTGAGCAAGATCTCCCATCGAACAAGAAGAAGCGTTACGAACAAAAATATCTCCCTGCACTCCGTTTTCAAGAGCAAATCCAACCA
>JABGTQ010000123.1 GCA_018647025.1 Nitrospina sp.
AATTTTTTGAAAAGGTAATATAAGGAGCATACCGGAAATGAACCCTCCGATATGAGCAAACCATGCCACACTACCATCCCCTGAGATCACTCCACTGAAAATCTGAATCAGTATCCAAACCAATAGAAGAATGATAGCCGGTACTCGGATAATAGTGATTAAAAACCCTAAAAAAACCAAGGTTTTTACTCGCGCAAATGGAAATAAAACAAGATATGCCCCAAGTATTCCTGAAATGGCACCGCTCGCTCCTACCATCGGAATATTCGATTGAAGGTCAGTAAGAATGTGGCCCATAGAGGCAAGTGTTCCGCAAATCAAGTAGAAGATTACAAATCTAACCCGACCAAGAAAATCCTCAATGTTATTTCCAAAAATCCAAAGATAGAGCATGTTTCCTACTAAATGGCCTATTCCTGAATGGAGAAACATTGACGAATAAATAGTGGGATAGGTACTGATAGGTGATTCTATAAGTTTTACGGGTATGAGTCCGAAGGACGAAAATATTGTAAGGGTCCTCATTGGTTGACTTATCTGATATAGAAAGATAAGTGTGTTAGAAACTATAAAAATAATAGTGATAAGAGGGAAATTTTTAGTTGGATTTTCGTCTTTAAGGGGGATCATTAAAGGAAGAGGTCCTGTTAAAGGATGCTATTGTGATAAAATAACGCATCAATATAATTATAGAGAACCATTTAAAATGAACGAAAAAAATGAATTGCCAGTCCCTCTTCCTAACGAGGATGAATCAGCTCTAGTTAGTTCTAAGTTGGAAGAGTCACGTGAATGGGTAATCAATACCTACCGTAAACATCAGCAAGTTCAAACATCAAGTTGGTTAGATAATGTACTTGGTGAGGGACTACGTGCTAAGTCCTATGTAGTTCCCATTTTACTTGACACTAATACTATTCGACACAGACAAAGTATTCAAGAACAGGTTTTCCCTGCACCAAGAATTATCAATGAAGATTTGCTAGTAACTGATCATATGAAAGTTATACTGGAAGCAGATTGTGGAATGGGGAAAACGACTTTCTTGAAATACTACCAAGAACAATTACTTCAACATGTGCCACATCCTGTTTACCCACTTCCAGTTTATTTTAACCTTGGTAATCTGCAAGAAGGCGAGGGGGTTACTCGGTTTATGGAATCGGTTCATCAAGAAATGTTGGATGTTATTTTAATCGAGTGCGAGGAAGATTCTGATCTTGTTCTTGATAAAGAGTGCCTTCTAAAAACTATCAAATATCTAGAAAGAGAAGGAAGGTTTATGTTCCTACTGGATGCTTTGGATCAGCTGCCTGCCGAAGACCGGTTTCAGTTTTACTTAGAGACTTTTGTCGAGGACAAGATTTTTCGGAGTAACCGATTGATTCTAGCGACTAGAAAATTTAGTTTTGGTCATCTTGCTACAGATTCCATAATTCAGAGAGGAAAAGATTCAGCGTTCCATGTGGCTTTTGAAAAAATTGATGAGAAGAAACGAAATGTATTTTTAGGCGAAGCACAAAAGAATAAAGCGATTGCAAGTTTGGGTAAGTATTCGCCTGAATTAATAGAAGTACCTTTAATTTTGAAAATGATTCGTGTTCTTTCAGATTTAGATAAGCTAGAGGGTCATACTACTCGCGGTGAAATTTATTCAGCTTACTTTAGACACCTTTTAGAAAGTGATTTTTATGAAAATAAAATAAAAGATTCTGAGATTGTTTTTGAACGATTAGAGGAAGTGGCGCTTCAGTTGTTTGAAGATGGTCTTTCCCAGCGTATCGATGATATTGAAACAGGTTATCCTAAAGAGCGTTTGAAAAAAGATGGATGTGATAAGTTGATTTTGGATGGAATTATTCCTCCTGAGTTAGAAAATATTCTTCAACAGACCCCAAGCCGTTGGCAGTTCAGACATCCTTCCTTTCAAGAATATTTTGCAGCTAGGAGGTTATCTAAAAATAAAGACTGGAAGAATGTTGTTACTTTAAAATGTCGAAATGAACACTGGGAAGAAATGTTAAAGTTTTTTTCAGGAATGGTTTTGGCTAATGAGGTGTTTGATATTTTTATGAGTGAAGGAGCCCTGTTCCTAGCAGGAAATTCTGTTTGTGAAGCGAAAGAATTGTCAGAAGAAAGACGGTTGTTGATCGCCCAGTTACTTAAGTATCAATGTAGAGAATCTTTTCCACAATTTTCTCGATGTCGTTTGATTAAGGTTGAAGATGTTGTTGCGGCTAATGAATCATCAACGTTGCTGACTCTTTTAAAAAGGCTATTGAAAAGAGAAAATAGAGACGGACGTATTCTTTACTCGGTAATAGAACTGCTTTTGAGAATTAAAAAGGTTGACTGGTCTGATTTAGTTGATCGTCAGGAATTTGATTCTTTAAAAGAGATTAAGGAATTAGAGGGATTTTTGGGAGAAGTCTCCAATCCGGATGTTGTTACATTGTCAATAGTGAAAAATTGGGGTGAGATGGTGACAATACCTGCGGGAAAATTTATTTACCAAGATGAAAAAGATGAGGAGGATCATATTTTTTTGAAAGAATTCTCGGTTATGAAATTTCCAGTTACCAATGCTTTGTATAAAGAGTTCGACCCAAACCATATACTCCGTTTTCCGCTATATTCTTTTTCCGATGATCATCCTGTTATAGGGATAAACTATTATGAGTCCTTAGTTTGTGCTCTTTGGTTGGGGAGGCGGTTGCCAATAGAAAAGGAATGGGAAAAAGCCGCTCGGGGTGTAGATGGAAGAGATTACCCTTGGGGAGAAGCAATGGGTTATCAAAATGACTACGCCAATACCTGTGATTTTGTAATTGGAAGAACTTCCGCAGTCACCGAATTTGAACAAGGGGTATCCCCGTTTGGATGTTTTGACATGGCTGGTAACGTATGGGAGTGGTGTGTTCAGCTTTATTCTAAAGGGCATGTAATTCAGCGAGTTGCTAGAGGTGGGTCCTGGTTGAATTACATGGTTCACTCTAAGTGTGTCTATCGAAATACCTTTGACCCGGATGAGCGATATCCTGCTAGTGGGTTTCGGTGTGTTTCCTTACCACTTACGGAAATTGATGATGATG
>JABGTQ010000124.1 GCA_018647025.1 Nitrospina sp.
AGTTTACCCTTGTCAGTGATTTTTCCTCTTTTATATCTTTCTTTTAGTTTTTTAATAGTTTCTATACAAATTTTCAACCGACTTTCATCTCGGAAAACACCACAATTCTCTGTCATAACTTTTTTCATTTCATTACGAATATCATTATAATTGTCATCCCCATTTTGTTGAAAAATAGATTCAAACAGTTCTAGTATTTTGGTTTTTTCATGGCTTTCGTTAATAGGAGCATGACTAATATTTTTTGCATATTCTAAGGCGGAACGACCTGCACGCTCGCCAAAAACTACAGCCTCCAAAAGAGAATTAGTTCCTAGGCGGTTGGCTCCATGAACCGAAACGCAAGCACACTCCCCGGCGGCAAACAAACCCTTAACAGGGGTTCCTTCAGCATCTTTTATAACTTGCCCAAACTTATCCGTAGGAATACCTCCCATTGAATAATGAGCAGTCGGTTGAATGGGTAAAGGATCTGTAACACAATCAACACCAATAAAATCAATACCTAATTGCCTAATTTGAGGAAGACGCTCCATAATTCTAGCTTTACCTAGATGTCTAAGGTCTAGATTTATAATATCTTTTCCATCAACACCAAGTCCTGCATCAATCTCACTTTGCTCTGCACGCGCAACAATATCTCTTGGAGCCAGCTCCATACGAGAAGGGGCGTACTTTTCCATGAATCGCTCACCCTTACCATTTAAAAGATAACCACCTTCTCCTCTTGCTGCTTCAGAGAACAAAATTCCTTGGCGGTAAAGACCCGAGGGATGATATTGAACAAACTCCGCATCTTCCAGTGGAAGCCCCGCGTTATAAGCCGCCATAACTCCGTCAGCAGTACTGGCAAATGCATTAGATGTTATATTGAACACACGTCCATATCCACCGGTTGCAAAAATCACTGCCTTGGCCTGCATTACCTCTACTGCACCAGACCGGATATCACTAACGACAATGCCATTGCATGAATCACCATCAAGAACTAGCGAATGCATAAACCATTCGGAATAAATTTTAATCGACTTTGAACGTTTTAAAAGTTGCTCATGCAAGGCATGAAGAATAGCGTGCCCAGTGCGATCAGCAGAAAAACACGCACGTGGTTTTGAGTGACCGCCAAAACTGCGTTGCGCGATCTTCCCATCTGGCGTACGGCTAAAGACACAACCAAAGTGCTCCAGCTCGTATATAACTCTAGGTGCGGCTTTGACGTATTCTTCCACCGCATCCTGATCACATAGAAAATCACCACCTTTAATGGTGTCGTACAAGTGTTCTTCCCAACTATCAGATTCAGAGTTTCCTAGTGATGCGGCTATGCCTCCCTGTGCAGCACCGGAGTGTGAACGCGTCGGATATACTTTACTCAACACCGCGACATCCAAATTTTCGCAAACTTCCAAAGCGGCTCTCATACCTGCTAAGCCTGAACCAACAATTACAACATCGTGCTTAATCAATGCATACCCCTAACCTAATTTATATTTCAACAAAAGGTGATATAAAATCGTATATTCTCAATTACTCACAACCATTTTACAACTACTTTTTAAAAATTATTTTTTTAGAGACTTTTTTGCCTCTCAATTAAAGCTTGTAAAGTAACTGCCAGAAAAACCAACATTTGATAATTGTATTAAGAAAGTTATTCTCAAAGAGAGCAGCCGCATTGAATCACTTAGAAGATACAAACATTCAAGAAAAATAAGTTTCAGGGTTGCAAAACCATCAAGACAAACTATAATGATTTAGGAGATAGCCTAACCTATTGTATTGAAAACTCCCCCTTAATTTATAAAGTTATTCTTGGAACTCAATACTCTCCCTATCCCAAAACTTGGAGCAATAATTGAGCCAGATTACATTTGAATCTCTACCGATTCCCGATGTCGTTCTAAAAGGCATTAAAGATGCTGACTTTAAATACTGTACTTCAATACAAGCAAAGACACTGCCGATCTCACTTTCAGGCCAAGATATTGCTGGACAAGCGCAAACCGGGACCGGAAAAACAGCCGCATTCCTAATTACTCTATTTACCAGGCTTTTAAATAATCCAAAACCAAAACCTAAAAACACAGGATGGGTAGCTCCACGTGCCTTAGTTATAGCTCCAACGCGCGAGTTGGCAAGACAAATCGAAATCGATGCACGATTAATTGGTGGGCACTGTGAATTAAAAATAGTTTGCATCTATGGAGGCATGGATTACGAAAAACAACGTAACCAAATCAAAGAAGGATCCGATGTTTTAATCGCCACTCCCGGAAGAATCATTGATTATTACAAGCAAAAACTGTTTAGCCTCAAAGAACTGGAGGTCCTAATCGTAGATGAAGCTGATCGTATGTTTGATATGGGATTTATTTTAGACCTACGATATTTGTTTAGAAACTGTTCTCCATACGACAAAAGGCAATCCATGCTATTTTCAGCCACTCTGAACTACAAAGTTATGGAATTAGCCTATGAACACATGAACAACCCCATAAAAATAATGGTTGAACCAGGAAAGGCAGTAGTAGACGAAATCAAACAGCTACTCTATCACGTAGGACTTCATGAAAAGTTTAATCTATTACTCGGTCTTCTAAAAAAAGAAGCCGGAGAAAAAGTTTTAATTTTTTGCAATACAAAGATGTGGGCTGAACGATTAGAAATACTTCTTAAACACAATGACTACGTTGCAGCACTAATTAGTGGCGACCTTCATCAAAAAAAACGCATCAACGTACTAGAAGACTTTAAAATGGGCAGACTAAATATTTTAATAGCCACCGATGTAGCTTCACGGGGAATTCATGTAGATAATATAACCCATGTAATTAACTATGATGTCCCTCAAGACCCGGAAGATTATGTTCATAGAATCGGGCGAACTGCAAGAGCAGGCGCAGCAGGAAAAGCAATCACCCTATGCTGCGAAAATTATGCAAGCCATCTTGAACGAGTTGAGCAATATCTAAAAAACAAAATTCCAGTAGTGTGGGCAGAAGAAGAGTTATTTTTAGCTGCAAAAGAAGGTGCCCCATCCTTTAAAAGACGTACCCCAATAAAACATGAAAACCGCAACCAAACTGCAAAAACCAACCAAAGGCAAAATAGTCATAGCCCTAAAATTAAAAGTCGTCGGCCCCGCTAAAAATAAAAGTGTTAGAGCCATTATATAAAAACAACTGGGCCAAGCCGAGAAAAAAATTATTTTTCTTAATGTCGAAAAACTGAGGTCAACCAACCTCTAAACAACTTTCATAGTTACTATTTATTTTCAAATACCTAACATCTCTTTAAATTTTTTTTCGTTTATGATTTCTATACCCATTTTTCTTGCTTTATCTGCTTTCGACCCTGGATCTGAACCTACTACAACATAGTCTGTTTTTTTTGACACGTTGGACGTAACGCGACCACCCAATGCAGAAATTTTTTTTTTTGCTTCATCCCGGGTTAAAGCTTCTAACGAACCTGTTACAACAAACTGTTTCCCAAAAAGTCCATCACCCACAACTTCCCCCTTCACCTCCATTTGCACACCAATTTTTGCTAACTGCGCTATCTCTTCAGTATTAGATTGAAGGCTAAAAAAAGCTTCCAAACTTTTAGCAACAGTCTCCCCTATTTCCATAACAAACTGAATTTCTTCTGACTTTGCGTTTTGTAGATTTAACATGGAGTGAAAATGCCGGGACAAAACAACTCCAGTTCTTTGACCAACATGTCGAACTCCCAAAGCATAAAGTAAACGGGCCAGCCCTGCAGACTTACTTTTCTCTATTGCCTCAACTAAATTTTTTGCCGATTTACCAGCCATGCGTTCTAATTTTGTCAAACTAAGGTAGTCTAATTTATATAGATCCGAAAAATTCCTAACTAACTGACTCTCTATTAGTTGTTCAATAATAGACGGCCCTAGGTGATCTATATCCATAGCATTTCTTGATGCAAAATGAAGCAAACGTTCTTTTAGTTGCGCTGGACAGAAATAATTAAAACAGCGCAATATAACTTCTCCCCTTGGGCGAATTAAGTCACTCTTGCACTCTGGGCACTGAGTAGGCATTTTAAATAAAACGCCTCGTTTAATATTTCCGGACAAAATTACTCTAACTACTTTTGGAATGATCTCACCGGATTTCTCTATAACTACTCGATCGCCAATGCGTATATCCTTTCGTTTGATTTCATCTTCATTATGTAAGGTCGCACGACTTACTGTTGAACCAGAAATAAATACAGGTGTGAGGAGTGCCACAGGGGTTATTGCTCCTGTTCGCCCAACCTGGCAAACAATATTCTCTATCTTTGTTTCGCCTTTTTCTGCCTCATATTTATAGGCTACTGCCCATCGTGGAAACTTAGTAGTCGCACCCAATACTTTTTGGAAATCCAGCGAGTTGACCTTGATAACTAGTCCATCAATATCATAATTAAGCTTATTTTTTTTAGTTCTCCATTTTTCAATATAAGGCAAAACATCTTTGAAGCATCCACAAACATAGTGATTGGTGTTCACTTTAAACCCTAACCTTTGCAACATATTTTGAGTTTCACTATGTGTCTTTAAAGAATTCACTCTCTCACTAATACCATATACAAAGATATCAAGTTGTCTAGAAGCCGTAATTACAGGATCCAACAAACGTAATGATCCCGCTGCGGCATTTCTAGGATTGGCAAAAGAAACTTCGTTATTTTTCTCTCTAGTTTTATTAAGCTTACGAAAAATTTCGAGAGGCATAAACACCTCTCCTCGCACTTCCAAAAAGTTAATTTTTTCTTTATTCATTGGAATAGTAAGTGGAACAGATTTGATGGTTCTTAAGTTAGCCGTTATATCCTCACCCTCTTTTCCATTACCTCGAGTTGCCCCTTTAACAAAAACTCCCTTTTCGTAAGTAAGAGCCACCGCCAGACCATCAAATTTAAGTTCCACAGAATACTCAATATCTTTGGATAAAAAACCCCCCAGTCCTTTAAGAACCCTTGCATGAAAATCCCTCAATTCATCAATGCTATAAGTATTATCAAGACTGAGCATTGGAGCCTTATGGATCACGGGGTGGAATTGCTCTGACACCATACCCCCCACTCTTTGCGTTGGAGACTCCTTACAAATAAGCTCAGGAAATTTTTCTTCTAGACCCTGTAATTCTCGCATTAGCAAATCGTAATCACGATCTGAAATCACGGGACTATCTTTTGCATAATAAAGAGTCTCGTGTTGCCTAATATCCTTACGCAACCGTTCAATTCTTTTTTTATATTCTTTCAACATAGATGATTATGTTTCATTAGCTACTTGAACTGACAACTAAATATCAACTGTATAAAATTAATCCAGTAAAGCTAGCCTATTATTAGAAAACTTCTATTTTCGGAAAGGAGTGTAACATTCAAATCTGCTGAAACTAGAGTACTTACCGGACCTAAGAAAAAAATCTTCAACGGACACAAAAAAAGTACTAAGGAGTGAACTAATAAAGCAAAAAAATGATGCTTTAGAAAAAAAGTCGCTTGGAGACTACAGTTTTTTTCTAAAACCACTATTCAATTGAATAAGATGGCAGTCAAGGCTCCAAAGTCACATAGTATCCATTTTGTCCTCTTTGAACTAAAATAAGAACACTATCTCGTCCTGCGACCTCCACCATAGCTGCCCTAAAATCTTTTTCATTTTCTATTTTTACTTGATTAACCTGACGAATAATATCCCCTGACTGAACTCCTATCTTATCACTCACGCTATTGGGAGTCACGCTAGTTACAACAACGCCTTGACTAGTTACCAAACGATATCGACGCACCAATGATTGTTGAATTTTATTAACAGTAAATCCTAACCAAATCTTTACGTAGTCCGCCACTCGGCTTGCAGGGAGCAACGAAACTTTCAAAGAAACAGACTCTACCTTACCACCCCGCAGTATTCCCATATTTATCGTATTTCCTAATGGGTAAGTCGAAACTCTTTCACTGTAATCGGTCTTATCATTAACCTCAATATTCTCTAAAGATAAAATCACATCTCCTCGTTTTAAACCAGCTCTTGCGCCAGGGCTTCTTTCCATAATACGAGTTACAACTACACCTCTTACCCTTTCAATATTGAAAAAACTGAGCATTTCTTTAGTTATACTCTGTACTGAAACACCTAGCCACCCACGGCGAACTTTGCCGTAGCGAATAAGATCGTTTATGATTCTCTTAGCCTTGTTAATAGGAATAGCGAACCCAATTCCCTCAGCTTGTTTAAAAATCGCTGTATTAATTCCTATTAGGGAGCCCTCTATATTGAGGAGTGGACCACCACTGTTACCAGGATTAATTGAAGCATCCAATTGGATAAACCCCCTATAAACCCTATTTTCCCCTCCCTTAATGCTACGGTGAAGAGCGCTGATAATTCCTGTAGTAACCGTATGCTGGAGTCCAAATGGATTTCCGATTGCTATTACAGTTTCCCCAATCATCAAGTCGTCTGAACGACCCAAGCTTATATGAGGTAGGTTTTCGTTAGTTTCAATTTTAATAACTGCTAAATCGGACTTAATATCTGCGCCTACTAAACGAGCATCAAACTCACGTTTGTCTATAAGAGTAACTTTAATTATAGTTGCTTTTGAGACAACGTGTTCATTTGTAAGAATGTACCCCTCAGGATGTATGATTACACCCGACCCTAAACTCCTGCGGTTATTATCTCTACTTGGAAAAAACTCTTTAAAGAAATGATCAAAGAAAGGATTGCGCGAATCTCTAAATGGATTTCGTACGGCAGGTGCGACTTCTTCAGTATTAATATTAACAACGGAAGCACCTACTCTCTCCACAGCCTTAACAATTGGAGTTCTTCGATTATCATTTTCCGCCCAAGTAACTGACCCAAACAGAAAAATGATTAAAATTTGTGATTTTACTAAATCGTAAAAATGATTCATTGAGAAAAAAATAAAACGGCAAGCCTGAAGGCTTGCCGTTAGAAAAAAAATGATTCTTTAAATTAGAAGCACATACCGCACAATATTATTTAAGCTTGACGGCAATGTAAATTGTAGTTCCACCCCTTTTGATAAGAAATAAAACTGTACGACCTTTTTTAATAGCTCCAAGCGATCGTTTATATTCAGACATATTACTGACAGACTTTCGATCAATTTCTGTAATAACATCGCCACGCTTAATTCCGGCTTCTGCAGCAGATTGTCCTGCTGTAACATCAGATACCAAAACCCCCTCTTCACTATCTAAATTTAAACTCTGAGCCAATTCAGGTGTTATATCCTGCCCTTGCATACCCAATGGATCTTCTGTGGCACCTCCTTGTGCTACCCTTTGGCTAGTATCTTTAAGTATTGCGATATGAACATTGAGAGTCATTGACTTCCCATCACGAATAACTAAAACATTAACATCGGAGTCTGGAGTTGTTTGCGCCACTATTTTTGGTAACTTCTCCATATTATTTACTTCTTGGCCGTTAAACTCAACAATCACATCTCCACGCTTTATTCCTGCCTTAGCCGCAGGGCCGTCAGGAATAACGTCCCCTACCAAAGCACCATTATTATCTTTGAGGGAAAATGATTTGGCCAAGTCTGGTGTAATTTTTTGAATCATCACACCCAACCACCCTCTCGTAACTTTTCCTTTTTCTCGCAAATCAGTTAAGATTGATTTGACCAAATTTGTAGGAATGGCAAAACCAATCCCAACATTTCCACCACCAGGACCACCACCCGATATAATAGCTGTGTTTATACCTATTACTTCTCCCCTGATATTTATCAACGGTCCACCACTGTTGCCAGGATTAATAGACGCATCTGTTTGGATAAACTCGTCGTAAGCTCCCGCACCAATGTTTCTTCCTTTGGCACTAACCACTCCCACTGTTACGGTGTGGGGTAACCCAAATGGATTGCCAATAGCTACTACCCATTCGCCGACTTCTAATTTGTCAGAATCACCCAACTGAAGATAAGGGAATGGTGCGGCATCTCCATCCTTCCTCTTAATTTTGATTAAGGCAATATCAGTTTTAGGGTCGGTACCTATCAATTTTGCAGTATATTCCTTATCATCGTCTAAATTAACGACAATCTCATCTGCACCATCAACGACATGGTTGTTGGTTAAGATATGTCCCTCCGCATCAATAATAAAACCTGAACCCGTCCCGCCTCGTCGGGGAGTTCTTTCTTGACCTCGCCCTCGTGGTTGTTGTTTGAAAAATTTATCATAGAAGTCACGAAATTGATCATTCTGCCCTCGGCCTGGAGGTCCGGGATTCTTAAACTTCCCCCTACTTTTCGATGTCTTGGACTTCATGCTCACATTGACGACAGCTGGATTCCGTTGTTTTGCGATTTCGACGAATGTGTTACTCGTCAATGGCATAGATTCGGAACTCAGAGCCGATGCCTTACTTACGATTGGGTATGCATTGTTTTCAATCTCAAAAGAAATAGGAAAGCACAAACACACCAGAAAAAACCATGAAAAAATCATCTTAGTAACATTTAAATTCATCAAAAATCCTCGCTCTTCACTTGAATATTATCGATGCTCCCCCTAGAAGCTTTACATTCCTCCACGAACCACAACTACAAACTAAAAAAATAATTTTTGGATACGTCCTATGCAGATAAACTGCAATGTTGTTATGAAAGAAACTGATTAAACTATGTCTAAACACGTAAATTTCACAAAGACTAAAGTCTACATTATATAACGCCAAATTATTTATTAACAACCCCTATTCTCTATCACCTAAATATTTTATTGACTCCAGCCCCCACATTCAAGATAATCTTCAACAATATATAATAACTTTATAGTACATTCTGTAAAAAACTATTGAACAAAGAGTCTAGACAGTCTTTCATAAGTGAGGCATGACAACCCACCATGATCGTATTTTATCCTATATCCTACAGAAGCCACATACATTCATGGGCCTTTTTCTATCTGCTTTAGGACTGATGATGATATTTGAAGGTATCCCGTACTTTAGCGCTCCTTCTCAAGTTAAAATTTTTGCTGAGAAAATTGGGAAAGTCCCAGACAAGATCTTAAGGATCCTCGGCCTTGCCTTGATGTTAGCTGGACTAATTATTATTTATTTAGGGAGATCTTTTTTTGAAAATACTTAAACACAATCCACCAACTGCTTACTTGAGAGCAATTATTTTTTTATTTTTTTCGGTTTTTAACGGTTGTGCTGGGATGGATCAACTCGAAAAGGAAGCCCCCCCCGAACCTTTGGTTATTAACAATGCCCTTCCTTTCACCGACGTTCCTGTTCCAAGTGGTTTTAACAGAGATCTAAAAAAGTCATTTGTTTATGATACCGGTAACGATAAAATGAGAGTTGGACATCTGTTCTTTGATGGGAACACAGCTTTAAAACCAACTGTCGAGTTCTATCGGAATGAAATGACAAATAAAGGATGGACTCTCGTAAACTCTATGGCGGGCGCTGACACGTTTTTAAATTACCGAAAAGAAGGTTGGGTATGCACAATAATCATTAGACCACGATCATTCAGTAGATCTATTGTAGAAGTACAAATAGGGCCAGTCCAGATGCAACCCAAATAATCCCACCCTTACAGTAATGTAAGGAACCCACTTTTTTTCTCTATCGCAAATCAATCAAGTCATGTCTAACAAGGGCCCCTTATCACGCCAACTTATATTGGAATTTCCTTCACAACCTGAGTATTCGTTTTCTAATTTCATTGTTTCAGAGGGTTCAAAAATCGCATTCGATGCAGCCCACCAATTTTGCAGTGACTCCTCCTCTTTTAAAACACTTTACTTTTTTGGCACTAAAAATCTGGGGAAAACGCACCTTCTAATTTCC
>JABGTQ010000125.1 GCA_018647025.1 Nitrospina sp.
AAAGACTATACACATCAATATCCTTAACAATAACCATCTCGTTGTAATTCTCACTATAGAGAGCATCGTTCACTAGCTTATGGATATCTGTTTTATAACCACTTGTTAAGAATTTTAAAGATTTTTCTACTCTTTCAGGGGTTTTCAGTAACCCCTCACGGTTGGGGTCTTCACCAACTTCATGTAAAATTTGTTCGATTGACGATTGAAGTCCTGGTTTTATAAGTGGTTTGTTCACAGGCACTTCCCTCTATAAACAACGTAATTACGTTCGGATTCATAAAGTTTGATTTCGTGCAGACGACCCTTGCTAATTTTAGGTTCGAGAACCTCCCAAAACTTAATTGCCAAATTTTCAGCTGTTGGAATAATACCTTCTAAAAAGTCAACATCTACATTCAAGTTTTTATGGTCTACTTTTTTGAGAATTTCCTGTGTTGTTAATTTTTTTAATTCTTTTAAGTCAAAGACCATTCCTGTCTCTTCACACACTTCACCGGATAACGTAACTTCAAGATCATAATTATGTCCATGGCCATTAGGATTATTACATGGTCCAAAAGTCGCCTCATTTTTTTCATCGGAAAAGGCAGGATTATACAGCCGATGACTGGCACAAAAATGATGCTTCCGAGTAATAAATATCATTAAGAAAGGATATCTGTATTCCGATTACTTTATTTTAAGTATTTCCGTTTATTATCAGTTGAGTAAAACCCAGGCCCATGTAAATGAAATGTCATACTATTCAAAATCTTTTTTAGGGGGCCTTTACATTTTTCACATTCGGTTAAAGGCTCATCGGATACTTTTTGTAAAACCTCAAATTTCTCCTTACACTTATCGCACTGGTAGTCGTAAAATGGCATATATTAATGTCTCCTAATGCAGTTTACTTATAAAGTGAGATGTCTCATCAATTATAATAGCAGCATTTTTTGTTAAAAGTCTTGCCCTTTCAGGTTTATCTGGATGATATCTCTTGGTTTCTCTTTTTTTGAGATGTTCACGAAAGAGATTCAATGTTTTTGAAATGTTTTCTTTAATACCATCTAGATTAAAGGTAGGCCCGGGAAGAGTAAGTCCCCATTCTGGGTCAAATATACCAACTAACATGTTATCATTTGCAATCACTTGAAGAATAATAAACCGATCCATTGAATGCTTCTTTTGCACCGATTCAGGCATCATCAAGCTCTGGTTTTCATTTTTAAGCCCAAACCGCATTACAGCTTGCCCTGACTCAACAGGGTTAAACCCTATTGCTTTTATATATTCACCTAGTCCTGTAAATATTCGATCTTTTGGAAAAATTAGAATGCCAAAATTTTCAAAATTTTTGTATAGCTGGTAATTATATCCAGAATTCGTGGGTGCTGCGTTTCCCATTGTGGTTATGGGGAAAACTACTGCGATGAAAAGAACTATGAGTACTTTAAGAATTTTCATTGTAGAAATTTTCTAATAGTTTGAAAAGGTCAAGATATGATTTCTGTTTGACTAAAAAAATAGGAAATTTCAAATGCTGCTGTTTCTGGTGCGTCTGACCCGTGAACCGAATTTTTTTCTAAACTAACAGCAAATTCCTTTCTAATAGTTCCTTTATCAGCCTCTGCTGGATTTGTAGCTCCCATCAGTTTACGCCATGCTTTAATAGCACCTTCCTTTTCAAGTACCATTAATATAACAGGACCTTCACACATTGACTTTGTCAGGTCTTTGAAGAAAGGTCGTTCTTTATGAACGTGGTAAAAGCCTTCAGCAATGGGTATGGTCAAGAGGGCTCGCTTTATGGAGGAAACACGAAACCCTTCAGTTTCGATTTTTTCTAAAATTTTTCCAATCAGATTACGTTCAACTGCATCAGGCTTGATAATAGCAAAAGTTTGTTCCATAGTAACTTTTCTGTTTTTAGTAAAAGATTATTAAAACAAAAAAGGTATTTGAGCTTGTTGGCGCTCAAATACCTTTTGAATAATAAAACAAAGAGATTAACGTAAAACGATACCAGTTCTCTTTATCACAAATTTTTCTTCAAGGTTCTCAACCCACTTCATCTTGATCGCATTATTTTTTGCTATATCGTCGCATATATATACACAAATCTCACATGCCTTACATCTGTCGACAGAGACATAAGCAGACTTGTCTAACTCGCTATAATTGATACAGTTTGATTCTGGACAATAAGTGGTGCAAAGCGAACAATTTTTTTCTGAACATATATCCTTATCTACATCAGCTACGTAGTACATAGTATCTCCGGTAAATAGTATTAAACGACTGTTCCACAGACGGTAGCTACAAGCTCTTCTTCTTCAACAAGCTTTGCATCTGGATGACCCCAACCCTTATCAATTACATATTTGTAAGTAGCATACAAAGTTCTCATATTCGCTTCGAGAAGTTTTGCTTTCTTGGCAAATTTTTTCTCGATAGCACTGTCTAATGCCGCCGTTCCTCCGGAAACCACGATTCCTTTTCCTATAAAACGATCTTTAACAGACCCTCCAAGAGAAACTAGATCTGGCATTCCAAGCACTGCTGCAATAGCTCCACACATACCCATATTAGTAGCTAGTTCAGTTTTAGCTACCTCATTCGCTATTTCAGTACAAGGTACGTTGTAGACCTTAGTATTATTAACCTCTAGCCCTTTTTTCTCATCAGCAGTGAAAGGGATAGGAGAACCAGTATTAATGACACACACACCACCTTCTTTTAGCCCTGTGTAAAAAGGCATGGTGTATGACTTACCTAAGGTGATTACAGATGGGTGAAAAATCATGATGATGTTTGGATAGATTATCTCACCGATTTCATAAATTACATCAGCTGAAATCCGGACATAACTCTCGACAGGCGCATTTCGTTTTTCTGATCCAAAAAAAGGAACCAGAGAACTATGACCCCCTGAAATAACGACTCCGTTACTCAATATATGAGAGGCGGTAACAACACCTTGACCACCGAGCCCTGCCATGCGGACGTTGTAACGTTTTACTGCCATGATTATTTCTCCTTGTTATTTCTTCGCAGCTTTAGCAGCTGCTTTGTCTTTTTTCTCAAGATCATCTATATATGCTTTAGCGCGATCTGAAAAATGTTCTTCAAACCCATATTCCTTTTTTTCCTTATCAAATGCATCTTGCATGACATCTGGTGTTGGAATTGAATACTCAATGTTGCATGACGTATAAGCTTGAACATAAGTTGAACCAAATTCTCGAGCTATTAAAATTGCACGTCGGGCAGTTCTTACTACCCGTGCTGGATTAGTTGGAACGATTCTAGCGATGTAATCCAACTTGGCTTCCTTTGCTAAGCCCAACATATCCATTTTTTCATCGACTTTACCACGGGGAGACATCTTCGCAACTAGCCCCTGTGCGGTCATACCACTTTCCTGCCCACCGGTGTTTCCGTAAATCTCATTATCAAGCATAAAGGTGGAAAACTTTTCATGACGAAACCAACTGTGCATGAGACCTTGGAATCCAATATCTACCAAGCCCCCATCGCCACACATAACA
>JABGTQ010000126.1 GCA_018647025.1 Nitrospina sp.
AGCGATTTTAAAATGCAGTCATCCGTTAGCTTGATTTTAAAATAAGCTGCAAATTTTCATAGTTGAATCAGCCCTCTTGTTTTTAAGTTTAAAGCTAACTCGAATGATGCAGATTTTTTTATCCGAGTTCAATCTTTCTTATGAATAAGATCCTATGTGCGGGGTTAATTTTTTTTAGTATTTTTGTTTCCTTATCATTGAGTTTTGCTGAACCTAAGGTGCACGAACAAACCCAATCATTTCGTTCTTTTTTGAAAGAGGCGCAAACGGTTGTTTCTTCCGATCGAGATTTCTCTTTGATATCGCAAGAAACTAACGAGGTTTCGGTAACAGCA
Source organism: Nitrospina sp. (assembly GCA_018647025.1). Classification (GTDB taxonomy): domain Bacteria; phylum Nitrospinota; class Nitrospinia; order Nitrospinales; family VA-1; genus Nitromaritima. The sequence goes on from JABGTQ010000126.1 coordinate 336, forward strand.
ATTTTGCCAGATTATCCGTGGATTCGTGTTTCAGACTACCGAGGGTTTCTGACTGAGAAATGTGTGTCGTGCCATAGGGGGATTTCCCAAATTGGGAAAGCCCACCCCTTGAGTTTTGGTTGTACAGTTTGTCATGGAGGAGATGGGAGCTCTGATAGTAAGGAGGCGGCGCACTTAACTCTTATTTATGATCCGGAAGCTAAAACAGGAAAACGAAACCCTTCTAGTTTTAATGTGGTTGATAAAACCTGCGGTCAGGCTTATTGCCATTCTGGACATCCCCAAAAAGACCGCAACCATATAGAAAGGGTGAAAAAGTCCATTATGGGTAACCTTGCGGGGATGATTTCAGGGTTACGTTATCAGTGGGGTGCACAAATTGGTCGAAAAGCAAACTACGGTGTAAATATCATCCAAGATAATGATGGTGACGTTCCTTTAAGTGAGGGCGCCTTATTAAATCTGAAGGCTCTCCCGCTCTTCAGTAATAAGGAATCTACCCCGAGAAACAGCGAGCGCCTTGTTTCGCATCATATCGCAGATCGTATACTCAAAGATAAATGTTTTCAATGTCATATCGATTCTCCAGGAAAACCTGGGACTTTTCGCTCTCAGGGCTGCGCTGCTTGCCATTTTACTTATTCGGAAGATGGCTTATATAAAGGCGAGGATCCCACCATTTCTAAAGTCGAATTAGGACACCCAAAAAAACATAGGATGATTACTCTTACACCGGATTCAATTTGTAGGCAATGCCATCAAGGTTTTCGGGAATCTCAATCCGATGCTCCGTTCGAAAATGGATTGAGTGACGGGAAAATAAGAAAAAAATCAATCGATTATTTTCCGGGTTTTGGAAAAATTAAGCAGGATGTCCACTTGGAAGCAGGTTTCGAGTGTATCGATTGCCATACCCAATTTGATATTATGGGTGATGGCAATATTTATTCTAAACAACATCAAGCTGTCGAAGTGAGATGCGAAACCTGTCACGGAGATACCGATTCCCGGCCACTGATCGACCAGATCAAGGATCCACTGGATCGCGTAGTTCGTCTTGCTAGTTCGTACACAGGATGGAGCAATTCTGTTGGAGATTGGATGGTTGTTTCATCACGCCAACGCAAATTGACAAACGTAAAAGTCGAGAAAAATAGTATCGTTACCCTGGGGAAACGCACAGGCAATAACTATCGCACTCCGTTGACGGTGGATGCTTTAGAAAACCACAACATTCCTGGGCATAAAAACAACCTTGAGTGCACTTCTTGCCACTCTCAATGGGTCCCAAATTGCAAGGGTTGCCACTCGAATTTTATGTCTGAACGAGACAAGCGAAGTAATTTAATACCGGATGCTATGAAACAATTTGATGTCCAATCGCCTTCACTGATGGTGGGTCCTCGAGGGAAAGTAGTTCCGATGATCGCACCAGAAAGGCGTTTGTTGAATATTTTAGATGAACAAGGAAATTTTATTCCGGTTATGGAAGAAAATGGTGATACTACTGGTGTTTATCGTGAGTGGTCATTTACAAACTCTCATGGGTATTCTGGAGGTCGTTTAGCTTATGCAATGAATCCTCATTCGATAGGTAAAAAGGTGAGGTCCTGTGAGTCATGCCATATGTCTACTAGAGCACTTGGTTTAGGAGAGGGCGACATTCAGATTGGACTTAACTCAACCGGTAAAGACGATAAGATTGTACCACTTGTGAGAACCGATATTATATCTGGTCGATCACAACTTGCACCTAAAGCAAGATTAACCATGCGTGGGGAACCTCTAGCAGGTATTAGCCAGCCTGGTGCTAGACTTTTTAATCAAGAGGAGATAAATCGAATTCTTAAGGTGGGGAACTGTCTTCCCTGTCATGAGAAATATAACGATCCGATTTATCAGGATATTAGGAAAAGCTATTTGTTTGAAAAAACCTTAGACCATCGAACTTTGCGAGCAAGTATTCTAGGACAATAATGATTATCAAGAAAAAAAATATATGGGCGCTATTTTTTATGGTGTGTTTTTTTTTATACACTTCACAATTACTTGCTCAGGAAGACAAGGGTTGGTTTTTTGAAAAATTTTTTAGTTCAACCCCCGACGATTCTATCGAAAACGACCCTCCACTTGAGATCGATACAGATTCCATAACGGAGAGTCCTGTTACTGGATCTGTAGATATTGCTAAGCCTAAACGAATAGAGCTCGAGCCTTCAAATAAAGATACAGTCGAGGGACCTTTAAAAGAACCAATCATAGAATCGGAAGATTTTTCTAAGTCTGAAGGAATAGATCTTGAGGCATCGAATAAAAATGCAGCTGTGCCACCTTTAAAGAAATTCATAATTGAGAAAAAGAATTTAGTTAGTTCTATGTCAAATGAACATAGGATTCTGAAGAAGGATATGGTTGTCGTTCCCCCTCTAGATAAGAAGAAGTTTTTAGATGCTGGGGATTATCGTGATCCTTTTATGCTTTTGCGTGGGGGACATGAAAATACAGGAAAAGTTTTAAAGCCAGGAGTAACCGTAGATGGAGTCCAGTTCAATTCATACAATAATTCGGATGCATTTATTGAGAAAGTTTATAGAGACTCTCGTTTTCGAGTTAAAGATGTTTTTGGAGATGTGACTCATTTGGAAGGAGGCGGGTGTCTTTATTGTCATAGAGGGATAGAAAGAATTAGTAAAAACCATAAGTTTCGTTGCACAAAATGTCATGAAGGAAATCGTAGGGGGAAAACGCTTCTAGCTGCACATAAGAATTTAGTATCTAACCCC
>JABGTQ010000127.1 GCA_018647025.1 Nitrospina sp.
ATTAATCGATCTGGTTGATATGAATTTTATCTAAACTATTATCAATACGATGAAAAAATAAAAAAATTATAGTTCACAACTTAAAATTTTGCACCCCAAAAATTATTTCAAGTGTATAATTATCCCAGCAAAGTAACTCCAGCTAAGCACTTTAAATCAGCTCTCAAAAAATAACACCCTATCTAGTAATGCCACTTTCGCTAAGCAGTTCTGGAAGTAAAGAATACTTGCAACTAGGTGCCTTCACCCTTTTCTGTTTTCTTGCATTCACATACAATCTTAGTGAAGTCCCCCCGTACCACGCTGATGAAAATTTTTATGTAACCAGCTCCCGAAACATGATTAATTCTGGTGATTATATAACACCCGTTTATAACGATAAAAAAAGATTCGCCAAACCTATCATTTTTTACTGGATGGTTACCGCGTCCTACAAAATGTTTGGGGTCAATTTATTTTCAGCTCGCCTCGTATCTTCTTTTTTTGGCTCACTCTGCATACCCATTGTGTTCATTATTGCTCGGCGCCTATTTGATCGTAAAGTAGCTATCATCAGTACTCTTATGCTGCCAGGTTGTTATCTTCATTTTCAAATTTCACGTTGGGCGATAACCGATATGGCACTAAACTTTTTTATTTTATCGAGCTTCTATTTTTTCGTCCGAGGATTTCAAAGCAAATTAAATAAAAATATTCCCTACTATTTTGCATATATTTGCATGGGAATTGGTTTTATGATTAAAGGACCTATCGCAATAATTATTCCAACACTTGTAATAGGTGGATTTCTCATAACATCGCGCAATTGGGAAGAATTTTCTCGACTACGACTTAGCTATGGTTTTTTTATTCTCGCGGCAATTATTCTCCCATGGTTTGTCATTATGCTAGCGATTCACGGCGATGAATTCAAAAATCATATTCTAGGGGCAGAATTGCAAGACCGCATTATTCATGACACACCATTCAGCCTATATTATTTTGGAGTAGTTATTCGTTACTACCTACCCTGGTCCTTCTTTTTTTTTGCGGCCCTTGCGGTAAGGTTACTACCAATCCAACCCATCCCTTCACCTTCATTTAAGAGCTATTTTTTATTCTTATCTGGGAAGTTAAAATTATGGTATGGCAATATAGCCCATAGGGACCATCAGGCCTTTCTCTTAGCCATCATGTGGATCGTATTCCCTTTAGCTATATTCACTCTGTTTCGCATTGAACATAGCCGATACATGCTCCCTGTATCCGCTCCAATTGCAATGATAACTGCTCATTTTTTCTCTCAACTTCTAGCCTCTCCCAAAGGTTTTCAGAGTGGTCTATTTAAATTTTCGTTTTATCTATCATTAATATTTTATTTTTTAATTTCAACGATAACAGTGATAGGAATATTTTTTTTATTCCCTCATTTTTCTACTCCAACTGAATTAATGGCCTTATCTGTTTTTAGTATTTTGGGACCTTTCTTGCTATTCACACTTTACAAATTAAAAAAATATTTTCCGGTAATTATTGTTTTATCTATCATCCAAATCATTACCCTAACTTCTCTGAGCGGTAACTCTCTGTCTTTTTTTAATAGATACCCAATGAAAAAATTTTCCAACCACATCCTAACTGATTCTCAAATCGATACACGTATCGGTCTTTATCGACTTGGTAGTCATAGAGCACGCATGGGAGTTATGACAGGTCTTCCTTCGATATACCTAAATAGCGCAGAAGACCTAAAGCTTTTTATCAAGTCCGGAAACAATATTTATATTGTCATGCGTCAATCCGATTGGAACAGCGACTTCTTAAACCTTCCAATGACGATAACTGCAACGGACACTGGTTGGAAAAAAGTGCACCTTAGCAAAGCTAAGATCAAAGCAATTTTTATAAATGGTCTAAGTCCTTACTTACAAGAATACTCTGAAAGATATGTTTTGTTAAAAACTCAGCATAAATAAAATTCTATCTAACAATCGGTAATGGCGTATTAAAAAAATTATAAGTAATATTTTCTCTATTTTTTATTGATGTGAAGTAGGCAAATTTTTCATTCCCATAAATCAAATAGAGTTTCTCTGGAAATTTTTTTTCAAGTTCATTAAACTTTGACACAGGTGACAACCACGTTCCTTTTGGATTTTTATCTAATTTTTGCATTAAAGTTTCATCATTCTTGACAGGAATTTCTAGAAACCTACCTGAATAAAATGCCAGAACTTGAGTTGGATTCCATGGAGTAAATCCATAATTAGAAATTCCTTCTCCCGGTTTTGTGTTTAAGTGGACAAAGGGGGCAAGGTTTCTTACTTCGGAATTATTTTGAAGAAGGGAAACCTTGATCTGAATTGGGGTCACATTTATTACCAAGACAACGGTCATCATAACTCCAACCATCCACGGCAATGCCTTTTCTTTTTGAGAATCCTTCAACCAACTAGCCAATGTATGCGCTGTTATGATTGCAAATGCAGGGAAAATCATAAAAAGGTAACGTAGAGTCTGATTTCTACTGGTGCTCATAATTAAAAATGGAATGGAGACCCATAGAAAAAGAAACATTGATCTAAAGTTTTTATCTTTAAAAGAATTTTTTGCAAACAAAAATATCCCCACCATAGTCACCGGGAACCAGGGCCAGTAGTTCTTCATCATGTCTTTTATATATCCGAAAACATATAATGGGTTATCCGACCAAAAACCTTGAGGAATAAGTTTCATATGTGTTGTTTTAAAATGTCGCTCGATGAACATATCTCCAAACATATACCAGTTAACTAAATACCAACTACAACCGACCAATAAAGCTAACAACACACCTGAAATAAAACCTGGGTCAAAAAGTTTTTTAAAACCTCCGTGCCAGAACATAAATACAAAACCTATCACGACAGGAAAAAACCCAAGTAAACTTTTTGTTAATACAGCGCCCCCTGCCATTAATCCATAAAGGAGGAAAAACTTCTTATTTTCTAACCCTTTTATCAAACAATACATTGACGCAGTAACAAAAAAAGCTACCGTAATATCTAACATTGCCCTGCGTGAAGAATCCAAAAAAAGTCCAGGGAAGAGAAGAACAAAGGCCGCTAAAAAAGATGTCCAATTATCTTTATATAGATAGTTACAAAGCGAATATGTTAAAAAAACTATCGACACACCAAATATAGCCGAAGAAAAAACAGCCCCATAACCCGAAACACCAAAAATCTTATAGATTAGACCAGTCACCCAAAAAGGTAAGGGCGGATTGTCAAAAAAACGTGCTGTCCCATTCCATGTAACTACCCACCAACTATCAGATAAAAAAATCTCTCTCGCCTTAATTGCATAATAAGCACCGTCAAAATTTGTAATCCCTCTATCTAATTGACGACCCAAGAAAGTAAGCAAAGATGAATAAACTAGAAAAATTATTTGAAATTTTTTATTAGAAAGTAGACTACACAAAGAATCTTTCATTGAAAAAACCTTTCTTTTAATATTTAATTTGGTGAAATTTATAGCAGAAAACTTTTTCGCTAATGCCAAAAAAATACGGAGGAAAATAATGATCTAAATCTACAAAAATATATAGATTTTCGTATTTGAGAGAAAGAATAATAAAAAATAATTTAGATAAAGACTTCTCAGGGAAGTATAAAACTGTTGAGGATCATTAATTTTATAATATAATTTAGCTCGAATTAAAATTTTTTTTAAGTTAACGCCTATTTAAATCACCCGCAAAAAACACCCACAATTATTTAATGTGATTCACATAATACATGCACAAAATACTAGATTTTATAAAAAGGGGGAG
>JABGTQ010000128.1 GCA_018647025.1 Nitrospina sp.
CATTTCTGGACGTACGCCAGAAGTAGTGGTCGTTGCGATTTCTACTTCCTCTTCCATAGTAGGGTAGCTAACGTTTATGATAAACATGAAACGGTCAAGTTGGGCTTCTGGTAAAGGGTAAGTGCCTTCATGTTCAATTGGATTTTGTGTCGCAAAAACTAGAAAAGGTTGATCTAGTTCGTAGGTGTTCCCGCCGACCGTTACCTGTTGCTCCTGCATCGCTTGAAGAAGTGCGGCTTGCGTCTTTGGTGGGGTTCGGTTTATTTCATCGGCTAAAACAATATTTGAAAAGATCGGACCTTTGATAAAGCGAAATTCTCTTTTGTTAGTAGTGTGGTCTTCATAAAGTATATCCGTCCCCGTAATATCTGAGGGCATCAGATCAGGGGTAAATTGAATTCTACTAAAACTAAGGCTGAGTACTCTAGCTAGAGTTTTTACGATTAGAGTTTTTGCTAAACCAGGAACACCAACAAAAAGGCAATGTCCCTTACAAAAAAGCGCTACCAATAAATTTTCTAGCACTTCGTCTTGACCTACGATTACTTTGCGAATTTCATTTGCTATTCTGTTTTTTGAGTCTACTAACTCTTGTGCTAGTTCTAGGTTTTTAGTCATTCTAATCTCTAATAGAAAGTATGATTAATGGTTTATATATCCAAAAAGCTTAGTTTGTAATTCTTTTTCTTTTTTTAAATTGAGTTTCTGATAAATCTTCATTAGTCGCGTATGAACAAAAGGATTAAATGGATTAACCTGGATAGCCCGTTGATAAAAGGTAAGAGACTTTTTTATATTATTTTTGTCAAAATGTAATCCGCCCATATTAGCTAGTGTAGAATGAAACATGGGGTAATAATTTAAACTTCTATTTAGAATAACCTCGGCCTTCTTATATTCCTTAGTAATGAGGTGAGCCTTGGCTAACTTGTTATGGAGTATGGGGGAGAATATTTTTGATTGGTCGATTGCACGCTGATATTCGATAAGAGCTGCTTTGTGAAAACTTCGTGATTGTAAAATGTCTCCTAGAAATGTTAAGTCGCGACTTTTTTGATCATCGATCTCACGGTATTCTTTGTTGGATTCCTCAGACATACGGTCTACTTTAAAATGGACCCCAGGAGGTTTGAGCCCTGGGATAGTTTTAAGTTTTTTTTGTTTTACGAAGTGTTTCCATTTTTTTTGAAATATAGCTAGGCTCATTCCTAAGGTGTCAGACATCACCAAGTCAAACGGTTCTTTTTTAGCCAATCTTTCGAGAAGAGTTGAAATCACTTTACTCCCATGGGCTTGGGTAAGGTATTCAATCATTGTAGAAACTTCAGCATATGCGAGCTGTACGTCTTCGGCTGTTTTTAGCTTTGCCAACGAAGGCATCATATCCTCTAATGCTATTAGATAGTTTTTTTTCAGTCCTCCCGCAAGCATTGTTTCCATGATAGGTGTTAGATATATATCGTTGTTTCTCCAGCGAGTCTCGAAGTATTTTGCAATTCCCTCATGCATCCATAAAGGCAAGTTGTTACGGCTTTTTTTGGTGAGTATGTAGTGGCTGTATTCGTGGCTCAAGGTGTCCATCCAATTATAGCCCCGTACCAAAGACCCTGGTGAGATCATCATAATTCGATTGTATTTACAGAGAGCCACTGTTCCGGAGGTGGTGATGTTATCAAGAGTTAATGGAGAGATTCTGGAAAAGGATTCTCTGTCAGGGTAGAACTCAACCAAGACTTTTTCTTTTGGATAGTAGTTAAAGATTTCTCCTAGAGTCTTATATGATTTTTCCAGAACTTCAGTTGCATAGTGAACTAATATTTCATCAGGCCCTTTTTTGTATCGATAGATAAAATGTTCTGATTCACTGGATGTAAATAGTTTTGTTTCCTCGAAGGTATTGTTGACAAGACTCTTGAATTCGCGAACTTCACTGTGGTTGCCAGTTACTTGATTTAGTATTTTAGCAGCCAGTTCATGATGCCCTTTTAAAAACTCCACACGTGCTTTGAGAAAATAGACATCTCCTGATTTAGGATGTTTTTTAAGTAAAGAATCTGTGAATTGCTCTGCTGCCTCAACATCCCAGTCATCTATTAGCTTATGCCCCGCATATACATCTTTTGGAGGAAGTTCAACCGCCGAGGTGATAGACGAAAAAACTAGAGTCAAAACAACTAGACAGATGTTTATAACCCGCAAAATATATTTCATTGCACTAGGTCCTTATAGTATTCCATGATCATCCGTTCGTAATCTTTGGGAGCTTTTTTTTTCATTGCGTTTAATATTTCTTCCCGAAATTCTTTAGGGGCTTTATATTGATTTTCATCTGGTAGTAGCACCCGTTCTTTTTGCATTCTTGAGGCACCCCCACGTCGAGAATCTGGACTGCTTCCTGTCCCAAGATTTCTGGAATTTTGCCGCTTTGCTTGGCTTGTTTCCCCATTAGAGTTTTTCATCTGGCTTAATAAGTCACGAGTTTTATTTAGGCCTTTGAGCGAAAGATTTTCAGATTTAATGCTTTCACTAATATTTTGCTCTCTAAGGTTTTTTTCCGCTTGTTTCATATGACGCTCAGTTTGTTTCATTCCTTGTGAAAGTTCAGAGGGTATCATTGGATTTTTTTCACCCAATTCACTAAAACTTTGAGATAGTTTTTGCGATTCTTTTCGTATCTCGTATTCCTGTTTTTCCATTTGTTTTAGTTCTTTTTTTTGCTCCATCGTAATCGATGAATTATAATTTTTTCTAATTGAACGTATCATCGATCCAATTTTTTTAGATATTGAGTTATTTATTTTTGAGACTTGAGTTAAATCACTTTCCAGTTTTTCAGCTATGTCATCTTGGAGATTAACTGAAGTACGTAATTTATATTGCCACCTTAAGATATCCGGATAAGTTTTTTTAAAAATATCTGCAAATTCATTAAGCTCCTGAAGTTTAGCTAGCTTATTCAGAGAGTCATATTTTTTTTGCAGTTGAGGAAGTGCTTCTTTGAAGCGTTGAGGCTCATTTACCTTCAGTGATTTCTTTTTTTCCGTTAGCTGAGATAGCTTCTTTCGCACTTCTTTAAGCTTTTTAAAATTTTCGTCTAGTTTTTTTGATTGGGAAGATTCGACCGTCGCTTGGCTCAATTGTTGAATCTCTCTATTTGCTTCGATTTCCTGATCTATAAGATTTTTCATTTGATCCATTGTTTTATGAGTAGCTAGAAACTTTTTATCTTCTTTAAAAATGTTACGGATCGAGTCTATGTCGCGTATGAGATCATTGAATAATTTATTTATTTGGCTTTCAAATATTTGTGATTGTTCTTGTCTGAGCTTCTCGTTCATCTGAGCAGTTGCTTCAGCCAAGTCTTGTTGTCTTTTTTGAAGTTGGTCCATTTTTTCGATGGCATTGTCAATTGTTTTGACAGTTTCACGATCAAGAAAACTTTCTTTTTCTGAGTCTGCACGGCGTATCTTGTTTGCAAGACGCTTAAGGTCCTCTTCCATTTTTTTTAGCTCTTCCATAGCTTCTTTGAACTTCCCTTGGCTTATCATCTGTTCCATTTTTTTTAAGGCATCAGAAAGCTTCGCCATGTTCAATCTTTTAAACACGTTTGGATTTAAAAACTCATCGGGCATCGATTTTGTCTGGCGTGATAATTGATCCATTAATTTTTGTAGGACTTTTTGGATTTTATTTATTTTATTTTTTAATTCTTTTGAGGTTTTAGAAGATTTATCGGGGCTAGGTTTCTCCAGGTCTTCCCGAAGAGCTTGGGTAAGATTATTTAGTTCTTCCTCTAGAGTTTTTGTTCTATTCAGTTTTTGCTGGTTGGTGATTTTAACTAAGAATAAAATATCTTTTTCGAGGTGTGCTGTCATTTGGTTGTTGACGGGGGAATATGGAGATGTTGCTTTTAGAGTTGCTTGGCTAGGTTTTTGTATTTGGCTTTGAAGGTCACTTAGAGCTTTTATCTGGCTTTTTCGAATTTGTGATAATCCCCTTGTGATGTTTTTGAGTAAATCTAAATAATGTTGAGGAAATTGATCAATTGTTTTCCCTTGATCGTGAATTCTTTGGGTAAGGCGTACTATTTTGATTAGCTCATCAATATTGATCGTTAATAATTGTTTCCAGCCAATGAGGTTGTTTGGTTGATTTTTAAGAGAAGCTCCTTTTACTAGTCCTGTGGCTAGAAGAGTAATCATTCTTTCAGTAAGTTCTTCTTGCATCTCAACAAGGTTTTCCATCTCTTGTTCTGAGTCAAAGATTTTGAAACTGTAAGTCTCAGACTGTCCTTTATTGGGACCAAAAATATTATCATTATCATTTATCTCTAGATAGTAGCTAACCTCATCACCTGGGTTTATAGCTATTTGCGCAAGAGACCACTTGTAATTGCCCTTAGTCTCTTTATCTTGATTTTTGTATTTTTTTACCAAGGTCCGATTTGTTTTGCTATTTATGGAAAATACTAAATTCACGGCACTGATACCAAAGTCATCAGTTCCCTCATAAAATAATTGCACTTTATCGGTATTAAAATATACAGGTTTAGGATTAGCCAAAAACAAAACAATATTAGGAGATTGGTCCTTGGCAAGTGTTACCGGATATTTTTTCGGGATTAGGCGCTCTTCACCCAAGGGGTCCTTGATTTTGAATTGGTAAAATCCTTTTTCTTTAACTAAAAGACTTGAATTAAAGGAGGTGTTGTTTTCTTTTTTCATAGCAAGGATATCTTGCTCGCTAAAGATTAGGTTGGCACTCATTACCGGGCTATTAGTTTTAGCCGATATGATAGCCTCAGTCCCTGGTAGAACATGGATTGATCCGTCGGCAGGTTTTATGAATTCCGGGTTTTTTCCAGTATAAGATGGAAAATGAAAGCTTAGGCCTAGAGACTCAATTGAGTAATTTATATTACTTAGTGAAGGGTTTTTTTGATTTTTGTTACTTATTTTCTCTTGTGAAGCTTGAGCTAATTTTTCTGGAGTGGTCCAACGCTCATATCCCTTTGTAAGGAGTTCGGGAATGAAAATCGTTATTAGTAGTAGGGACCCTAATACACCTAAAAATAAGTTTCGGCTGAAAATGACCCTGTTTTGGTTGATTACTGAAGATGGGTCAATTTTGTCTAGTTCTTTACGGGTCCTTTTCTGTAATTCCTCAATTAAGTCTAGAGAAACAGCGTTTTTAAAATGCGAATCATTGAGATGCGGACTTAACTGGCTGGAGTTTATGAGAGAGTTGTTTATTTCTGGAAAATTTGATTCTGTCAGTAACGCGGCATCATCATTAGAAAACGGTGTGGTTAAGGTTTTAATAAAATAATTATAAATTATATAGGCTAACCCTATACAAAAAATTACTACTGTTGGAAAAGCCCATTCAATAATTGGTTTATAGCTTAATACGGCCAGACAAGCTAAAAGGTAGAAACTGGCAATATATGTTAGGACAATATAAGTTCCGTGGAGAATATAGGAATATAAACGTAGCCGTCTTATCCTATGTAAAAAATCTGAGATGGTCGCTTGAGGTTCCATGATTGTAAACTTATGAAAGCAGGTCAGCGCGAAGTTCTACTGTATTTTCTTTCGCTTGAAAGTAAGTGACAAGTTAAAGCTTAGCGCATTTTAATCATCATGACTTTTATTCTCAGGTTTTCTCTGTTTATAGAACCCCTCAAACATTTCCATGGGCAGTGGAAAGAAGGTAGTTGTATTTCGATCATTCGAGATATCTAAAATTGTTTGCAGAAACCTTAATTGTAATGCAGGCGGGTGCTGTCCTATTGTGTCGGCTGCTTGGCCAAGCTTTTCCGCTGCTTCAAATTCACCTTTAGCATTGATTACTTTGGCACGTCGTTCCCTCTCAGCCTCAGCTTGTTTGGCAAGCGCTCTTTGCATTTCTTGAGGTAGATCAACATTTTTAACCTCAACATTAGCAACTTTAACTCCCCATGGTTCAGTTTGTTCGTCTATTACTTTTTGTAACTGGGAGTTGATTTCGTCTCGTTTAGATAAAAGATCATCTAGTTGACTCTGCCCTAGAATACTTCGCAGTGTAGTTTGTGATAACTGCGATGTGGCGTAAAGATAATCTTCTACTTTTATTACGGCCTTTTGAGGGTCCATTACTCGAAAGTATAGAACTGCATTAACTTTAACTGTCACATTATCTCGAGTAATAATATCTTGCGGGGGGACGTCCATTGCTACTGTGCGTAAACTTACTTTGACCATTTTTTGGATTCCAGGAATAACGATGATGAGTCCAGGACCCTTCTCCTTCCAGTATCTACCCAGCATGAAAATAACTCCACGTTCATATTCTCTAAGAACATTAAACGCGCTAAAAAAAAGGAAACCAATTAGTATTAAAATAATTATGGTCGCGTCCATTTACCACCTCCGGCATAGTTTTTATATTTTTAATGTTAACAGTTTTTCCTTATTATGAAATA
>JABGTQ010000129.1 GCA_018647025.1 Nitrospina sp.
AGCTAATTCATTTATTGTAGGTTACACGCTTCCCTTGATTGACACTTTAGAAAAATTATGAAAATAACTGAAGGCACTCCTGATATAATTGTAGATCGCCGTCCTTTGATATTGGTGATTCTTGACCGTATGCGCCGAGAAATTCTGCTGGTTATTTTTTTTTCTACATTTTTCTTTTTAATTTCAGTGGAAGGACCCCAAGATTTATCACGTGAAGGTTACAAAGTTTTATGCGTTTTTTTCCTTTGTGTCAGTTTGTGGACAACGAACCTAATCCCCCTTTCGATTACCAGTCTGCTTGCAATTGCTACGATTCCGATGATGGGAATCATGAACGCTTCAGACGTATATTCATTTTTCGGTAATAAAGCAGTATTTTTTATTCTAGGTGTGTTTATTTTATCTGCTGCGATGATTGCTTGCGGTCTGAGTACGCGTATTTCGATATGGGTGATAGATAATTGGGGTGCAAGCCCATCGCGCTTATTAATGGCGATTTATTTTTTAAGTGCCTTTAGTTCTTGTTTCATGTCTGAACACGCTGTGGCAGCAATGATGTTTCCTATTGTCTCAGAAATTGTAAAGACGCTTGATCTGAGTAAAAAAGACTCCGTTTTTGGGAAGGGTATGTTTTTTGCCCTGGCTTGGGGATGTATCATCGGAGGCACTGCAACAGTATTTGGTGGTGGGCGTGTTCTACTTGGTGTGGAGATTCTTGAAAAGATTACGCACACCGCGAGTATTGGAATTTTAGAATACACTCAATTAAGTTTTCCTCTTGTTTTTATACTTTTTATCTGTGGTTTGGTTGTTCTTAAACTATTTTTCCCGCCAGATATCACAGATATAGAGCCTGCACATCAGATACTTCAGGAAAAATTAAAATCAATGGGAGCTATTACCATAAAAGAAAAAGGGATCGCCAGTGTGATGCTTCTTACACTCATTGCATGGTTTTGTTTTAGTGAGGATATAGGCATCGCCAATATTGCTTTGATAGCGATTGTTTTGTTATTTGTGCTAAACCTTATTAATTGGAAGATGGTTGAAGAGCACGTCAACTGGAGTATTATTCTGATGTACGGTGGCGCTATCTGCCTTGGTGAAGTTATGTCCCAGTCAGGTGCCGCATTATGGCTTGCTAAGCATGCCTTTGAAGGTATTACCCAAAGTCCGACGGTGTTTTTACTTTTGGTTGCAGTATTATCCACATTACTTACTAACTGCATGAGTAATTCAGCTGTTATTGCGATTTTGCTTCCACCAGCATTAAGCATGAGTGATAGCTATGGAATAAGTCCGTCCATGGTGGCTATGACAGTCATCCTTACGAGCAATTTTGCTTTTATGTTACCAATAGGAACTCCCGCCTCAGCAGTTGCTTATTCATCACGTTTTATAACTATAGGGGAAATGGTCCGGACGGGATCTCTTCTTAGCTTTCTTGGCATGGTTGCATTTATGCTGCTCTTATTTTTTTATTGGCCAATGCTTGGATATCATTAAAAAATGTGAATTCCATTTTATCAGACCATATACTTTGAGATTAAGGGAATCGTTGGTGCACGACACAAGAAAAATTGAGTTTGCTCAAAAAATTATCATTTTCAATGAATAGCACGCAATTATTGAGTAGGCTCGTCTTTGGTTTATTCTTCGTCAACTGATTGACAATGAGCTAAATTGTGATATAAAATCAATTACTTATGGACTTTTTAAAAAATATTGGCAGAGACTTTATCATTGGCGAGAGCCAGGGTATTCGAGATGTTTTCAGCGTTATTGAGAAGGCCGCCATATCCGATAGCACAGTCATGATTTTTGGTGAGAGTGGAACGGGCAAAGAGTTAATTGCTCGAGCACTGCATCAAAATAGCAAGCGTGTAAGAAAACCCTTCATTGCTGTTAACTGCGGTGCAATTCCTCACGAATTACTGGAAAGTGAGTTGTTTGGATATGAAAAAGGTGCGTTTACAGGTGCATCGCACACACGCATAGGGCGCTTAGAACTAGCGGATGAAGGAACAGTTTTTCTCGATGAAATAGGTGATATGCCTGCCGCGCTTCAAGTAAAACTTTTGCGTGTGTTGGCTGAACAGGAAATTGATCGGTTAGGTGGGAATAAACCGATTAAAGTTAACATAAGATTTATTACCGCCACGCATCGTAACCTTGAAGAGTCAATCAAGGAAGGTAAGTTTCGGGAAGATCTTTACTATAGGCTTAATATTATTCCAATAGCCATACCACCATTACGAGATCGGAAAAGTGATATCCCTCTATTAGTTCAGCACTTTTTAGAAAAATGCAATGCAACTCAAGGACAAGAGGCAAAGGTAATCAGTGGCGAAACGATGCACATGCTTACCAATTATTCATGGCCGGGAAATATTAGAGAACTGGGAAACTTTATTGAGCGAATGGTAGTGTTGAGTGTGGGGAACAATATTACTCCAAAAGACTTACCAGAAAAAGTCTTGGGTGAGGTTCCTCAAGAAAATCTTCCGACGATAGAAAAACCTAGATCTGAACTATCGCCAACTGAAATGTTGCAAAACGGATTAAGGCAATCCTTTTTTATAGGTTTACCGGAAGGAGGGATTAATCTAAAAAAAGCGGTAGAAGAGTTTGAGCGTGGTCTTATAACAGAAGCACTCGATAGAACTAATTGGGTGAAGAATAAAGCGGCAGGTTTATTGGAATTAAACCGCACTACATTGGTCGAAAAAATAAAGAAGATGGACCTTAAGCGCTAGAAATTTGGTTTCAAGCTTTAACTTAGAACCAGATATTATAGAGACAGTCATTTCTCACGGAGCTTAGAATGCTATATTGGGCAGCGAGCTATTTTTTTGATGTCATTAAAATAGACTGAATGTGAGTATGAAATAAACGGGAGTTCCTTTGATGGATTTTGATTCAAATCATTTGGTTTTAGCTGTAGTAGTGGTAGTAATTATTATGCTGATTCGCACCTTGATTAAGGCAAGTAAAGAAATAAACTCCTCTGACAAATTCCCACCCTCGAAAAATCCTAGGGATAGAAAAAACGACGATGAGAACTCCTTATAAAGTTAAAGTTCAAAAATAATAGCAATGAATTGAATGTCGACACTAAAATGCCACCAAAGCAGAATTTTTTTAAAGTGAGTGGAGTTTTAATCCAAAGTAAGGATGCTTCAAAACAAAACTTTAGTATGTTTGTGAAAGCTATCGATGATAACCATGCAGTTATTTTGACTCGGGATTATTTGAAAAATAACGCTCCAGCGGGGAGTTCAATCATTAAAGGCATCGAAAAGATCAAAGAATAGGTGATGCAAGGAGGAGAACGGGTTGGCTTTTTTGAAGCGATTGCATTCTTCAACTCTATCTGGCTCCTCCAGATGGATTTCCCCCTCCCCCCAAAAAAAAGTCACAGAACTTTTTTGAATTATTCGATGCGAGCTTCCGATAGATTTTTGCCCAAAACAATAGCGTCTTTTACAAATTGCTGAAATGAATGATCAGTATCTTTGTGCTGTGTTTGAACTTTAATCTTTTCGCCATCGGCATCTATCACTAAGTCCAAAACACTTATACCAGGGGTCACATGATGCTTTCTAATTTCTAACTTAAGTTCTTTAACTTCCATTGAATTTTTCTCCAAGGTACTTGTTACTTTTTAAGATTTTGAGATCTCAATTTTTATCATTTCAAAGAGATAGGGTCAAGTTAGATTTGTACACGGTAGTGTCTATTTATGGGGGTAATAGTTTTGTTATAGGGGTATAGACTCCACCAGTTAAAGAAATTGTTTAAAAAAAGATGGCCCCTCTATTTATACTGAGTGGGCGGTCACTTACACCTTACATATCAACAATTACGATCCCTGTGCTGATTAAATATAAGTTTTTAGTTACTGTTGATTTGTATGTTCAGTTCTAGCTTGCCCCTGACTCTTCTAGTATATAGAATAATCTTGAAGCAAGGTATATTTGGTTCTTAAATTATTAGGATAATTTTATGAAGTTACTAGTAAACGAAAAAGAAGAAACTATTGCTTTCGTGGGAGAAACGTTGGGAGACTTGCTTTCCCATATAGAGAAGGTGGGCGTTGCACAAGGAAATGTTGTCCGATCCATTAAAATTGATGGGCAAGAATCCTCTCCTGACTCTTCCGAAGCTCAGAGGACGCAAATATCAGAAATCGCAACCCTTGAGGTAGAAATCTCTACTCTAGCTGATATGATTAACAAAAATATAGAGAACGCAGATGCTTATCTAATAAGGTTGATTCCAGGTATAGAACAATCTGTTGAACTATTTCGAATAGGTAACGAACAAGAGGCCAATAAGTTTTTTGTTAAGATTGTAGATGGAATCGACTGGTTTTCTCAGGTGTTAGACATTATTTTGACAGCGAAAGAAATATCTCCAGAAACGGTTTTTGAAGGCAAAAGTATTCAGGATCGTAGGACTAGCTTGGTGGGTTTGACGCAGCAAATGGTGGATGCCAACAAAAATCAGGACTGGGTATTGCTTGCCGACCTACTCGAATATGAGATCCTTCCCTACTATCAAGAGTGGTCTAATCTCCTTCCTGGCTTTCGTTCGCTTTAGATTCCCAAATCCGCATAATACCCTCAATATTTTTTTAAGTAGTTGAAAAAAATACATTTATTTATTGCTGTAAACATTGAGAAGTCTTTTTTAAATATTTTTTTAAAAAAAATAGTTTTGGGGCTCAAGTTTTACAATTTTTTTCCGATATCGTTAATGTAAGATTCTATTTTGAATGGATCAAGATATATTTTACGATAGAGGAAGAAGATCAGGAGGAATCAATATATTTTTTTAAAGATTCTGGAGTCGAGGTACTTAACTGCCTAGTCAGCTTATCGGGTAGAAAAAAAAATACTTAAATAAAATGTGTTCACACTAAAGAATAGGAAAAAAACTATAAGTGATTATTTTATCCATGGGATAATAGGGTTTAATGCTTTATTTGGAGAGGAAAAATGGTAAGTGGGATAAGTGAAGTAAAAACTGACATAACATCTCAGACACATCCTGCAGGAGGGCCCAAATCCAATAAATTTCAAGAAGAGGTAGGAGCGAAGGTTAAAGAAATGGCTTCAACAGAGTACCAAGGTGAAGTGTTGAGAAATATAAGCGATCAAACTCCAGCCACTGGGATTAATAGTTTGGCGAAGCCGGAAGGGTCTATTTCTGGGTCAGGGTTTGGAGGATATTCTAATAGGGCAGCCGCTGGACTTGGAGGGTATGCTGAGTCTGTAGAGACAACGGCAAGTGTAGATCAAGATCACCCGGTCAATGA
>JABGTQ010000018.1 GCA_018647025.1 Nitrospina sp.
GATAAGCTCAAATGGCGAAATCATTCGAGTCGACCATTGCCCAGGAAAGTCGTAATAGAGATCAAGAAATTTCTCGCGGGATAATACTAAAGGAAATGATGGTTCGGTATTTTCAAATAAAGCTTTAAGTGAATCGATCCCTTTTGCAGACTCCTGCCTTGAATCGAGTAAAGATCTAATCGTCTTAACTTTAGCTTGAGCAAGAACAGTCTGCCTATCTTGATCCCAAACCCTTCCTAATTGAGAACGTGTACTGTTTTGCCATTTGAGATAATTACCGATCCCCCGTTCAAAAATTTTTCCATAAAATTCTAATGCAAAAAGAGCTACGAGGAAAAGCAAAAGCATTATACCCAACCACCAATCTCTTCGGATAACAGCTATTTTCATCTGAATCACCTCGTATGCCAATTATTAATTCAAAGAGGTATCTAGTAAGAGCGATTTTGGGTATTTCGTTTTCTGGTTGTGTGACTGATAAAATTAGTTGTCATTTTCATTTAACTAGTTTTTTCTTGATTTAAATCTTTTGTGTTTTTTTAGCATCTGTCAGACAAACATTATTTTCCACATAGGGCGTTACTTCTGAACTGTCGCATACAAACCTATATCGATTTTTCTAAAAAAGTGCACTACTGTTTTTTAGGAGGATCGATTGAAATCAACTCGGAACAAGCTACTCTTTTTAAAATTACTAATTCTTCAATAAAGTCGGGAGATTTAATTTTGGGGAAAGTTTGTGTTCAAAAATGTTTCCATAAATCCTCTCTAATTAGAAAATCTCAAAAATAGGATTATATTGGTTAATCGTGTCTCAGTATTATTACCGAAGTTTTCTAACATGAAAAATAATTAGGCATAAAGTTCATCTGCCTAGAACCTTCGCGGCTTCTCTCGAAAAATAAGTCAGAATCATTTGCGCTCCAGCCCTCTTAATACTTAAAAGCAATTCCATCATCACTTTTTCACCATCGATCCAGCCATTTTGGGCAGCAGCCTTAACCATTGAATACTCTCCACTTACATTATATGCTGCCAAAGGGACATTGATCTCGCGTTTCACCTGCGAAATAACATCTAAATAAGACAGCGCTGGCTTCACCATTACAATGTCTGCCCCCTCTTCAACATCTTGTAAAACTTCTTTGATACCCTCTGACACATTGGCAGGATCCATTTGATACGAGCATCTATCCCCAAATTGAGGGGATGAGTTCGCTGCCTCTCTAAATGGACCATAAAATGCCGACGCATACTTAGCTGCATAGGACATGATAATCTTTTCTTGATGACCAGTCTCATCTAAGGTTTTGCGAATCGCTTGAACCCGACCGTCCATCATATCTGAAGGAGCAACAATGTCAGCCCCTGCCTCTGCGTGAGTTAAGGCCATCTTTGACAAAATTTCTAAAGTCGCATCATTTAGAATCTGACCATCATTAACTACCCCACAATGACCATGGTCTGTGTATTCATCTATACAAACATCTGTGATGACAACCACTTCCGGAATAACATTTTTAATTTCACGTACAGCGCGTTGAACAATTCCATTAGGGTTGTATGCCTCAGAGCCAAGTTTATCTTTTTTATCTGGAATTCCAAAAAGAATCACCGCTGGAATACCTAATGCATAACTATCCTTAACCTCAGAAACTAAGTTTTTGATCGAAAAACGACACACACCTGGCATGGATGAAATTTCCTGTCTAACATCTGACCCTTCGCATACGAAGAATGGCTCAATCAAGTCATCTGTTGACAAAGATGTCTCGCGAACCATTCTTAAAATGCCTCCGCTCTGACGCAAACGCCTATATCGGTGGGAAGGGAATGTCATGTTTGCTATTTAGATCGAAATATACTTTGAGTTTATATGACCCAAACGAAAAATATAAAAAACAAGATTACCACAAGCCTACATAAGCAACAATAGATCAATTCACTGCTGCGAAACTAAATCCACTCTACAAGCTAAAAGTGTTAATTTTTTGACGAAACTTATAAACTAAAGATATTCACCTATAGTTAAAAGTATTAATAAAAAAATAAACTAATCGTTTGTTTAAAAGATATTACGGTTCACATAAAAGAATATTAATAGTGTCTCAATAGGTAATTTATTGTGGCACAAGTCTTGCTAATTAATCATTAAATGGTTTGTAAAACGGTAAGACTCTAAATTTTTTATTAAAAATTAACTAGCAAGGAGAACTTTTAAATGGAAGCATTTGATGGGTTTGAAGATAAAGAATTTGATCTACTTAATGAAGCAATATTAAAGGCTATTGTTTCATCTTCTGATGTGGAGAGAGTTCTTCAGCATTTCAAATCTAAAGACCTGATTAATGAAATGGCTGTTGTGAACCTCATTGTTAGCCTAGAAGAGCTATTCGGCCTTATGCTTTCAGAAGCCAAAAACCAATCAATTCAGGCTCTAGATTATCCTTCAGAAAACCGAATTCAGGAAACAAAAAATCCACTTGGTGGAAATACACCAAAGGAAATCTCGTCCAAACCGAACACAAATGACCTTGTTGATGGCAAAACATTAAAGCGTAACGAGATCCTTTTTGAGAAATATTTCCAAGGAAGGTTTAACGAAAAGCAGTGGCTAAAAAGAGCTAAGATTCAAACGTAAAAAAACTCTACATAAAAAAAGAAGGATCTATATCTCTGGACAAAACTATTTGTTTCTGAAAATTTTAGAATCGCATGAGATATATTTTATTTGTTTAATTGGAACCACAAAAATTTCATCCACGGTGGTCAATTCAAACAACTCTAAATCATCACTAAAACCATGTTTTTCTGTATTTTCAAAAACTTTTTCTTCATTATCGATAAATACTACTTTCAACCTATACAGCATAATCTCTCCCAATCCCAGCATGTGATTTTTGGCGGCTAGGTTTAATTAGGTAAAGCCACCGCTTCAAATTTTTCATGCAGAGGATTTTTTAAATAATCCTCTACATAATTTTTTAGGTATCCTTTTTCGTACAACTTTTTATTAGAAAGCTTGGAATTGACCTTATGCAAAACCTTAAAGTTGCAGTTTGGAAATGATGATTTAAACTCGTCAAAGGTAGTCCCAGAAATATCTTTTTCTTCTCCAGAAGATCCCTCCATAATAACCTTGGGAAGGAATACTTTCTTTTCGTTAGTCAACCTTCGACCAACATCATCAAAAGTAAGTAATGTACTACAGTTCGAATCTCCTCCAAGCGTTTCGTTAGGAACATACAAAAAACGTGCTCGATTCTTTCGAAGCAAACTCATAACCTTGTATACGTTTCCAGCCATGACCACGGTGTCTTTTTTTTCCAACTCACAAGCATCAAATATCTTAATAATTTTATTTCTATTCAAAAAGGCCGTAATATCTGATTCCGTCTGAACCATTTTGGTATTGGGTAGATTGGCCTCATAAATTTTTTTTGCTTCTCTAGGAAGAAACTTTTTGCCTTGTCTCATCAACATAGTGGTATCTCGGTCAATATACTTTAGCGGAGTAAGGCACCCCATCCAGAGCAAACAATTTTTATTCACCTGTGAGATTTTAACTGCATCTGCATACATGGTATCTGGTCCAAACGAATAAAAATTAGCTGAAGTAACAGCCGGACCATCCAGAATTTTTAAAACCTGATCTACTGTTGGGGCATGGGGCATCAAGCGCTTTCTGTATGCCCCTAATGTAATCACAGAAAGTTCAAAATTAATTCTTCCGGGATGTTTTTCTGCTAAGCGATTAATTTCATTTGCAGGAGTATATCCGACTGTAAAGAGGGTGATATTTTTATCAGTGGTATCCAGGAACTCATTTAACCAATCCATAGCACGAGGGTGAAGAAAAAGATCAGTCCACTCCATATACTCGTTACCACCAACTACCCAGTGTTCAGAACCAGTAGGGTACTCCTGTATTTGTTTAAGTATATAATCCCAGTCTTCTTGGGTAGTTAGAGGGGTATCAAAAGTAGTTCTATAGCC
>JABGTQ010000130.1 GCA_018647025.1 Nitrospina sp.
ATATTTATTTAGCCGAAACAAGTGGATAGCTAAACAGCAAAAAAAGAAAATGGATAAAATTAAAATAATAGTTGATTAGTTATAATAAATATTCTTATAGTTTCTTCACGCTTTTCCAAGTATGCATAACTATTCCCATTTATTATGGATACACTTTATCCGATTTAGTTTGGAGTCAATTGATTAAATAGAGTAACGAAGAGAAGAGTTTTAGAACATAAAATTTATTAATTATGGAAAATTTCCCACAAAAAAAAATTAATCTACGCCAAGCCATTCGGCTTGGCAAAGAGATTAGCGATGCGGATCTTTTTAACGCACAACTCCCAAAAACAAATCTAACGGGTTATGATTTTACTGATAAAAATATGACGGGTATAAACTTAAGAGAATCATTTCTTACAGGGACAAATTTTACTGGGGCCATTCTAGTTCATGCCAACCTGAGTGGAGTTCAAATTGATAGAAATTTGGAACGGAAAAACAATCAATCTGTCGTAATGATGACCGGTGCTGATTTAGAGAATGCTAACTTGACTGGCGCAAACCTTAGAAAAGCTGACTTTACCAATGCTAACCTTAAAAATGCTAACCTAAAAGGAGCGTCTCTTAAAAATTCATGTTTTAGAAACGCCATTTTATCAGGAGCCAATTTGCAGGGAGCAGACCTTAGTAAGGCTTTTTTCGCAGGTTCAGATTTAAAGGAAGCTAATTTTAACGATACTGATTGCCAAGGAGTAAAATTTAATAACACAGAACTGAGCGGTTGTACCTTCCAAAGATCTAATCTGAAAAAAGTTGATCTCAGTAACCTTGATCTTCGAAAAATTGATTTAACTGAAGCCGACCTTAGGAAAGCAGACATTCGGAACTCCGACCTTTGCGGAGCAAGACTCTTCAAGACAGATCTTAGAAATAGCTTACTTTCTAATGCCAATCTTATGGCAGCTTACTTGTCATCAGCTAGAATGGAGGGTACTAATTTGCAATGGGCAAACCTTCAACAAGCAACCTTACGGTATGCTAGAAACCTAACCCCTGGCCAGATAGAGTCAGCAAAAATTGATCGTGAAACAAAATTGCCTAACTACTTGAAGATTGACTGGATTTCAGAAAATGATTTCCATTGCAATTTAATAGCAGACACTTAATCATGGTTAGAAGGCGATTATAAATGATGACCTTTTATTTAACAGGCATTAGACTTCTTTAATGAAACGAAGACCCATAGTTAATAAAATAAACTCTGATCAAAATAAAAGTGATATTGCAATTATGTTTTCGTGTATTTTTTTAAAACAAATACATTAGTATGGCATCGTTCGCTATTTATGGACTAGCCGCAGTTGCAGAAATTGCAGGTTGTTTTGCCTTCTGGGCTTGGTTGAGATTAGAGAAAAGTGGGTATTGGATTCTTCCAGGAATTACCTCCCTTACGATTTTTGCCATTTTGCTGACACGTATTGATTCGATTTTTGCAGGTAGAACCTTTGCGGCCTATGGAGGAGTATACATCGCAGCCTCTCTTCTATGGCTTTGGTTAATTGAAGGTCAACGCCTAGATAAATGGGACATTGCAGGTGCAGTTATTTGTATCGCAGGAGCAGCCATTATTTTATTTGGGCCGAGACAACAGATTTAAACCCTAATTTCAGGTTACTACTTTATTAACAAAATAATCTGCTAAAGACTATTCTTGGGTAGTATGTATTTGGATAAATTGTCAGATAGTTTATACAGATGCAATACGTTAAAAAAATAAACAATTACGAGTATGTTATGCGGTGAGTAAAATTTTTAGTCGCTAGAACTATTACTAAACTTGATATAAACCCGATCAAATAAATCGATTGATTTTTCATCCTAGGTCTACAGGAATAAAATCTTCAAACATACCTTTTTTATCAACTTCATATTTGTTCTTCTTGTCAGGATTGAAAAAATCTAAAAGATAAAACTTAATTTTTTTATTTTAAATTCTGCGCCAGATCCAAAGCTCTTTGTTTGAATTTTGAATTGGGGCCAAACCAGCCTAGCCGCAAACGTGAATCTTGGTCACTTCCGATACAGTGATCAACTGCGTAGGTTACGGCATTAATTAAATCCCAAGCAGTAATTTCACCATCAACTAGGTTTTGTCCTGGAGCCTTCGTTATAGCCTCTAAACTGATTTTAGTTTTTTTATCTGCTAATTCATTTACTTCTTTGTTCCCAATCGAAGTTAATTTATTAGAAATTTCAGGCTGGAAAACATCGAACATATAGCGTTTTGAAATTTCGTCGTTAACTTTTTTATTTATCAGCAATTCTGCATTATTGGAAAAATCTATAATTGCTTCTCTTCCATAAGTAATAGTTTCTTTGGTTTTTCTAATTAGGCCTTCATCAAACTTATGAAACTTTAAAGAAATAAAAGGAAATTGCTTAGTAAAGGGTCTACGGCATATGTTTTTAAAAAAAGTCCTCCCTTTACATGGTATTTGGAGGGTATTACCACCAGCCTGCCTAAACGTTGTAAATTGGATTTCAATAATATCTCTATTTATATTTCTCGAATATAGCATTAGGTAAGATTTTATTTCATCAGTTTTTATTAGTATGAATTCTTCCTTCAAAGCAGCTAATCCCCAGACAATTCTACCATTATCCAAAGTTCCAATGGTTTCAAGTGAAAGACCGCCATTCTCAGTAAATGATTTAAAAAACTGAAACATCTCTTGATTTGCATAAGATTTAGGTCTGCCCGGTCGGACTCCCCCTGTTGGATTCCAGGACTTCTCTGAATCTAGTTTGACTTTGAACACCATTTCACGAGGAGAAATGTTTGGGTTAATATCAACGCTAAGTCCATCCCAAGGTTTTTGATTAATCCATTCCATAATGTATTCTACGATTTATACGA
>JABGTQ010000131.1 GCA_018647025.1 Nitrospina sp.
AGGCATTTAATAAGTTGAAAGGACAAAAGCATTGGGCGGAAATGTATGGCGGAAAAATTCGTTACGCATATAAATCTCTGTCCAAAGAAAAAGCTTCTGAAGAAATGAAACTACCAGTCAAAATTGACTATGAACTTATGGTCGATGAGCACGACTGGGAGGAAAGAGGAGAGCTTTTGCGTTGGGATGGGACAGTTCAAAACCTACCACCTGCAAAACTATTTAAGAGAGGCTCTGAATTGACCGGAAGGCAAATATTTGAGATGAACTGTGCTCATTGCCATGGATATACCGGTGAAGGAATCACGGGAATATCTTATGAGGCAGATTCCCTTGTCAGGACCCGTGATGATATGTTTGAAGTTCCTCATAATGGGCGTTTTACAAGGCTGATGCCGGAGTGGGGTATTGGAAACCGCGATGAGAATGGATCTGTTTTAACAAAAGAGGAAATATATAAAATCGTTGATTACATTCAAAGTGATGAGTTTAAGAAGATA
Source organism: Nitrospina sp. (assembly GCA_018647025.1). Lineage (GTDB taxonomy): Bacteria > Nitrospinota > Nitrospinia > Nitrospinales > VA-1 > Nitromaritima. The sequence goes on from JABGTQ010000131.1 coordinate 501, forward strand.
TTTGTAGATGTTCAAAATGGTTATGCCTTTCCTCAGTTTCCACCGAAAGATCCCTATTTCTTTATATCGAGATCTTATGTTCGAGGTAAGAAAAAACCTGCGACGAGAGAAGATATTGCTCTAATCATGAACTTACAAAGGGATGTCGCCAAGACTGGAAAACCTATTAATATTATTCAAAAATTGATCGAAGCTGAAGAAAATGGTGGTGCACAAGGACAAGAGAACTTAGCAAGTGAGTGGCCAGAGAGTAACTTTAAGCATACTCTTTCTTACTCTAATAAAACACAGACTTTTTACGCACAAAAACCTATAGAGTTTCTGGATGCTGAGGACGGCATCGAAACTGCTGATAAAGATACTAATGAAAAAGTTGCTGAGAAAAAAGTACCTTTACCCGGGCAGTTATCAGAAGTTACTAATGATCAACTTACAAAGCTTATAAAAAATCAGAACTATTTAAATAACTAATAGATTTTAATTAATTAAAAGGGAAATAGTATGACAAGACGTAAATTTTCAGTGAATTATTTCAAAATAGTTATGGCATCTTTTACCATGATTATGGTTTTTAGTGCACATACCAATGTTTTGGCGAAAACTAAATATAAAGAGATTGAAGTAAAAGGTGGTGCCACAATCAAGGGTATTGCTAAATGGAAAGGAGATATCCCTACATTACCACCAATAACTGTTTTTAAGCATATGGATAAGTGTGGCCAGGAGGTTTTAAATCCTGCGCTAGTAGTAAACCCTACAAATAAGGGAATAAAGTTTACAGCTGTATATCTTGAGAAAGTGGTGGCCGGAAAAGCGCTTCAAGGAAAAAAGGCGAAAATTAAAGTTAATAGCCCAGAAGTTCTTCATGCTGGTCGAGATAAAGATCAACGACCTGAAAGTCAATTATGTAACTTTGAAGAACATGTGTTTGGCTTTGTAAATACAAGAAATGTTGGTTTATATAATATGGAAGACCTCCTACATAACCCTCATGCTTTTGGATCTAATGATGCGACTCTTTTCAACACTCCTCTTCCTGATCGTAATAGGATGACAAAGAAGAAGTTAAAAAGAGTTAAAGGGATAAATCGATACCAGTGTGATACTCATATTCATATGAATGGCTGGATGCTTGGGTTGCCCCATCCTTACTTCAGTATATCTGATAAAAATGGTTCTTTTGCTATCCAAGATATTCCTCCAGGGAAATATAAGCTAATAGCGTGGCATGAGGGTTATAATATAAATGAGTTTGCATCAGACAAAAGACCAATTTATGATGAGCCGCATATTATTGAGAAGGAAGTTGAGCTGGTTGCAGGGCAAGTATTAGATTTGAACTTTGAATTTCCAGTTCGAGAAGTTATCGTTAAGCAAGAAAAGATGGAAAGAGAAGTGGCTGGGCATTAGATAAGAATATTTTTATGATCAAATAAACACTTTATCTATGCGACCCGACAAGAAAATTAAAGTTCTTAAAAATCGAATCCGCGAAAACCACAAAGATTACAAGGCCTATATAGCAATAGGAGATATATACCAACAATATGGTAATTTTAACGGTGCTATACAGGCATACCAACGGGCATTAAAAATTAAGCCCAATGATGAAATTAATTTAAATAGGCTTGGGGAGGCTTTCTGGAGAGCAAAGCGCTACCCAGAAGCCTTGCGCCAATTTAAAAAAGCCCTAAAAGTTAACCCAAAATATGCTTACGCCCATTTGAATCTTGGTAAAGCGTTTGGTTTAGTTAATGACAAAGCAAATGCAATTGCTCATACCAGATTTGCGGTGAAGCTTTTCCGTAAGAATAAAGATGAAAATGGGGAAGCTAAAGCTAAGCAGAACTTGAATCAGTTATATAAATAAATGCTTTTTAGCATACCGCTTATCTGCACATCAAGTTATCTCCTTATCAAGGTTGACTTACCCTCACACCCCTATTCGTTGCTAATAGTTTTATCCATATCTAATTAAGCTACTAATTCATATCCAATCTCGGTAAAATTAGTCTAGCTAACATTTTAATAATTAATTTCACCAAGAAAAATTAAGCTTTACTGGAACTAAGGAATAATATGCAAAAACCGCTTTTCCCAGATTATGCCGTTATCACGACAAAAGATAAGCATAAGAATTCTGATTGGGGGACTTTTAAGGATAGTTTAAGAGCGCCATTACATAGCTGGTTTACTTATCCTGCGGGGTTTTCTCATAAGGCAGTACAAAGTTCACTTGATGAAGATGGAATAAAAGTTGGTCAAACGGTATATGATCCCTTTATGGGGAGCGGAACGACAAACTTAGTAGCCAAAACAAAGGGTATAAATTCCATTGGAATTGAAGCGCACCCTTTTGTTTTTGATATCACTCAGACAAAGTTTTGCTGGGATTTGAAAACAGAAAAATTAAAGATATACCTAGAGGCTATTGAAAAATTAGTTTTAGAGAATAAACATAAACGACCATTAAAATTAAAAGAGTTTCTAGGTGCAGAGTTTCCCGAATTGATTTCCAAATGTTTTTTACCCGAAACGCTCTATGACTTATTAGGAATCAGAAACTTTATATTAAGCTTGAGAAAAAGCGCTGAAAAAAGATTTTTAAAAACTGCGTTAATTTGCGCGCTAAGAAAAATTTCTA
>JABGTQ010000132.1 GCA_018647025.1 Nitrospina sp.
CTATGTCGACGGGGTTAGAAGTTTTCAAAATTCTCAAACGAATTTCAGACTCTGGGTCGTACAAACCTATGGCGAGAAATTCGTTTTTACTGTCATACACAACAGCCAGGTCACCCGCCTTTCCTTTTATATTTACGTTTTGAACTTGATAATGAAATACCCAAGGATAACCCCGTCTAATTTTTTGCTCCAATGTTTTTGAAATCTTAATACGTATCATTTTTTTTAGTTGCCCAGAAACTCTTTTGGTCTTGTGAAAAACATGCGTAATATTTTAGTACTTAGCAGAAATATTATTCTGACTCATTAACCCAAGTATTTTTGACTGCCGATCTAACACATGCGGTTGCGGATTCAAAACTGACCAAACTCGCGGACTAGGCAAAACTGATGCCATCAAGGCCGACTCAACAGGAGAAAGGTCCTCGGATGAATGTTTAAAATATTTAAGCGCGGCTTGTTCACACCCAAATATTCCATTCCCCCATTCTATAACATTTAAATAAACTTCTAAAATACGTTCCTTAGTCCATAAACTTTCGATTAAAAAAGTAAACCACGCCTCAAGAAATTTCCGAAGCCAACTACGATTTTGCCATAGGAATACATTACGTGCTGTCTGCATCGAAATGGTACTAGCTCCTACCGTTTTATCAGTTTCTAGATTAATCTTTATAGCGGCTTTAACTGCTTTCCAATCAAACCCACTATGTTGAAAAAATTTTTGATCTTCTGATGCTATAACGGCACGAACAAGGTTAGGTGAAATTTGATTCAAGGGAACCCAATGTTTCAAATAAGTGGGATATGATTTGTAATAGTCCGACTCAACCCAACGAATCCATAGCAGGGGGGTTGTGGGGGGGTCAATTAACCGATAAACCAAAACAGGAGCTATTGTAAATATCAGAAAAATGATCAAAAAATCAAAAAATAATTTAAAAAAATTAATTTTGACTACGGTTTGAATATTTTTTTTGATTTTTTTTTTTTCACGCGAGGCATGGGCGCACTCGTCTCCCAAGAGCAAAATATTTAATATATTTGCTAATTAACCAGCCTGAATATCTCTATCAATATTTTTACTCTTATTATGCTCATATAATGTGTCATAAGCTCTTATTGTTTTCTTAAATTCACTACTTTCCTGATTAGATATCTTTCGCTGATATATCTTATGGTACTTAAAGTCAAATGGATTATAAAAGATACTTTTGTTACTTCGGCTACGCACCTCATAGTGAAGATGAGGGGCAAAACTACGCCCTGTATTTCCAGACTCCCCGATACTTTCGCCTTGCTTTAAGTACTGTCCTCGTTTCACGTAAACCCGGCTCAAATGAAGATAGAGAGTTTTAATTTTTTGATTGGGGTGGTCTATCTCAATGCAATATCCATTAACTCTTCTATTCCAATTAACACGACTAACTCGGCCATCAAATGTTGACCGGACTAGTGTTCCGACATCTGCCTTGAAATCCGTTCCAGAATGATCTCTTGGTCCTTTTCGAAAGTCTCCCGGTAGAGAAACTATTTCTATATAGGCATCGATTGGTGACTGTTTTTTTACAATTCGTTTGGTAATTTCTTTACCATTACGATCGAAATACCCACCATATTTCATCCACGACTCCTTATAAAAATTAGCCTCCAGCGTATTTTTCTTGTAATTGCTTTTATAAATTAATTGTAATACTTTAAACTTACTTTGACTATTTAATCGTTCATAAACAATATTCAGGTCATCCCCATTTCGCATTTCGCTATTCACATCTAAATTCCAATTCAACAATCTTGCTATATGTGCAGCAAGCACATCACATTCACTTCCTATTACAACTTCCTGACAAACTGTATAATTAAGAGAATTTTTTACTACTATCTTTAGGGCATGAGTACTAGATCCATTTGATTGTGCCGGCAAATCTAATAAAACTTGTTTTGTTTGGGAAGAAGGGCCTTCCATTGAATTGAAATCTCGAATCGACTCTTCTTCATGAATATTGGTCTTTAGTTCAGACTCCAAATATTCATTTTTTGACGTAACAGGATTTAATTCAATCCTAGTCCCCTCAGCAAATTGTTTCTCTTTCAACCTAAGATCATATCCCTTAGCTATAGAACTCAACTCATCTTTAGAAATAAAAAAATAGGCATTAAACCCCAGAGAAATCAAAAAAAGCAGATTGAATAACATCCGCAATGAGAAGGACCTTTTAATATTTTTTACGTTATTTTTAAAAACAAATGATGACTTAACACGCATTGGATACAGAAATTCAAAGTTAGTTATTATTTTTTTATATCAATCAAATTCTGATTAAAATATTGGATGACTACAAGGTTTGGAGAAATGCTCTACTAGCTTGCGTTTATAAGATATTTAGGTTATTCATGTTGGCACTATCAAAACTTCAATTATATTAAATTAATGATTTTGTTGCTTTCCCAGCTTAAAAAAACAACATATTGTTATCATTTTTAAATAAAATCAACTATTCGCATGCATTCCGCTTCTCTTACTAAAGATAAAGGAATGGTTTTTTCTCCTGAAACTATTTTTATCGATAAATCCGTCGTCGACCACCCGATGACTCTGAAAACTCTTCTTAAATTTCCAAATACGCCCGTCGAATATAACATTACCATTGATGAAGTAATTCAAAAACTCCAGAAAACTTCAAGTGATGTTTTTGGTGCCGGAAAAAGAAATTTAATCCTAACTCGATTTAAAGGTTCATTTTTAAAGAAATGTCCCGGAATTAGTCCAGGAATGGTTTGCTGTAATTATTATGTGGTCAATCTTTTTAAAAATTGTATATATGATTGTTCTTATTGTTTTTTACAAGACTTTCTACACAACAATCCACTCCTTGTAGCTTACGTCAATGTAGAAGATCTACTAGAAGAACTTGATCAAACGTTCACAGCTTATCCTGACCGGACATTTCGCGTTGGTACCGGAGAGCTAGCTGACAGCCTAGCTTTAGATGAAATTATTCCATACTCTCAACAATTGATCCCATTTTTTAACAAGCAAAGAAATGCAGTTCTTGAACTCAAGACAAAATCCAATTGTGTAAAAAATCTCCTAAATCAGAGCTGTACAGATAATGTAATAGTTTCCTGGTCGTTAAATCCACAAATAATTGTTGCTCAAGAAGAAAAAGGAACACCAAGTTTACAACAACGATTGGAAGCTGCTCGGCTCTGCGCAATCAAGGGGTATAAAATTGGAATACACCTCGATCCAATTATAATTTTTCAAGGTTGGGAAAGAGAATACCATGGAATGATTGAGCAAATATTCGAGGTTCTATCACCATCGCAAATAGAATGGATAAGCCTTGGCAGTTTTCGCTTTCGAAAATCTCTTAAAAAAATTATTAATGAACGTCATAAAAATACTCGTTTATTTACAGGAGAGCATATTGCTAGCAAGGATGGGAAACATCGTTATCTCCGATCGCTAAGGAACGAAGCTTACAAAAACCTTCGTCAGTTCTTAAAAAATATCTCTACCGATTTAGATGTTTACGTATGCATGGAAACGAAGGAAATATGGGAAGGAGTTACAGGAAAAATGCCGCGGAGTGATAACACTCTAGACAAGTTTTTTGACCTATAAAACCCCATTCATAGACGCATAGGCATGACGATACTTTGATAGTCTTTATCACCGTTCGAGGTGATGAGACATGAGGACTTGTCGTCTTTCAGATTAAGAATAATTTCCTCGTCATCCATCACGTTTAGAACATCAAGAACATATTTTGCATTAAGTCCAACTGAAACCGCCTCTCCAGAATAAGAAGTAGCTACTTCCTCCCGAGCCTCGCCAAGCTCTGTTGTATCTGAAGTCAAGACAATACTCCCTGCCTTTATATCAAAGCGAACCATTTTTGATTTTTCATCAGCCAGCAACGAAACGCGCTTTAAAGCTTGTTGAAACATGCCACGGTTAATCTGTACTTGTAGTTTATTATCAGAAGGAATAACTTGCTGATAGTTTGGGAACTTACCATCAATCTTTCTGGAAACAATAACTTGATCGCCCTGAATAAAGGCAAAATGATTATTTTTTGCCGAAAAAGAAAAAATAGCCTCTTCATCCTCAACGAGTTTCACCAACTCAGCTAAAGTCTTTTTAGGAATAAGGTAACTACCTTTTTCGCCTTTTGAACTGCCGCCAAGGTCTCGTTTAACTACTGCTAATCGATGCCCATCAGTTCCAACCATTTTAACTTTTCCATTATCTTGTTCGAGCAATAGACCATTTAGAACCTGTCGTGTTTCATCAGGTGACTGTGCAAAAAAAGTTTTTCTAATCATCTGTTTAAGTAGCTTACCGCTCAATTCCATTAGGCTATCTTGGCTAAATTCCGGAAGAGGAGGAAAGTCTTCTGAGGGCATCCCTGGTAAACGAAATTTTGATTTACCACACTTAAGTCTGACCCAATGATTATCTTCCTTTATTAGGTGAACTTCCTCTCTCGGTAGCTCACGTAAAATATCAAATATTTTTTTAGCACTTAGGGTTATTTCGCCTGGAGTGATAACATTGGCAGGGTAATATCCTTTGGACCCAATTTCTAAGTCCGTAGCCTGAATACCAATTCGATCTTTTTCTGCTACAAGCAAGAAGTGAGAAAGTATGGGCATAGCACCCTTAGCTTCTGCAATTCCTTGAATTTTTTGCACTCCATCGAGGAAAATATCTTTATCTATCCTAACTTCCATTTGGTAGGTCTCCAATACGTGGCATGCTATTGCTCTTGATTTAATATGATTAACTAAACCTTTTAGATCGCAATTATACGACATACTAACAAAAATATGTACACATAAACCTTAATAAATATTGATCTTCATCCTGGTGACAAACCTTTATTATGATTTCCTAATATTTATTAGGTATTTAGCTCTATGACCTTTTCCTTCAGAGAGCCATGATAATA
>JABGTQ010000133.1 GCA_018647025.1 Nitrospina sp.
CAATTTCTTCAAGAGCCTTTTCCCAATTTTTCATACGCTCATATACACTAATCAAGTTTAAATGTGCCTGCAAATGTTCTGGGTTAATTTCTATCACCTTCATGTAATGTTCAGCTGTTTTTGGGATGTCTTGAAGGTACCAGTACTCCAATGCAATTTTAAAATGAATGGCCTGGTCATCAACTCTTGTTTCAGCAACTTTAAGGTATTGCTCCAGAGCAAGTTCGTTGAGCACTGATTTATCATAAAGGGATGCGAGGCCGAGTCGAGCCTCATTGTAGGTTGGGTTTATTTCAACTGCCTTTTTGTATGATGCGAGAGATTCTTCCCTTCTATCCCACTCTTCGTAAATCAACCCTTTTTGGTAATGGGCTGGCGCATACTGAGCATTGACTGCTAAGACTTGGTTAAGAATATCTATTGCCTCATCATAAGCACCTGTTTCTTGTTTGCTGACAGCAAGCTTTATTAACTCAACAGGATCCTTTATTTGGCTAGAGGCAGACATCTCCACATTTTTTTTCTGTTCATTGCACCCAAAAAGCAATAAAAGCAGGCACAGAAAAAAAAAATTAATTTTAAATACCTTAACCATTTTAAATTATACAATAGATTTTCCCCCCGACTATAAAAATGCAGTCTAGGAGCTAGGTCTTATTTTTTGCTTTCGCTTGTTCTTTTCCCAGTTTTTGCTTGCATCCTCTGCATTTATAATCTGAAAACACTGCCGATTAAGCACCGGATGTAAGGAAAAAATCGGTGTATTGAATGGTACGATAGCTCGTTCCTCCCCAGGAAGGAGCTGAAGGTGCATGTTGACAAAATTAAAACTAAGACCTTCCTGCCAAGGTTCTTTTGACGATTCAGCATAGGCAGGTATCTTATCTGATGCATGTGTTCGAGTCATTAAACCGGATCCTCCTTGAAGACCATATTCCTGAAGATCAGGTGCCCCCTGAATTAAAACGGAAACGCGAGAGGAGTCAAACCATACCTTAAAGTTATTAACAACCTGCAAAAATGGACCTAAACTCCCCATTCGTTCCAACACTGCTCGAGGATAACTTAATTCCAGAGGATTTTCAGGCGAAGGAGCACCAACTTGATATTTACATTCTCGTTCTTTCACTTGAGATGCAGAAACAAATAAAAGGTTTGGATCTTCCAAGTCTATTGGAAGTACTTGTGCGTCATTGTAACTAATGAGTTTATCCATATCATAAGCTAAGGGGAACGAGTACCCTTCCTTACAGTAAAATACACGTACTCCCGCCTCCAAAGGATCTTCAGGTTTACGTGTAATTTTTAAATCGAAGGGAAGCATTAAATGAAACGCGTTCGTCCGCGAATTCATAAAGGGGGCACATGCTCCTGGGAATTCGCGGTGCACATCTTTATTATCCGGTTCGAACTTTCTTGGCCCGCCGGTGAAGTGCTGCCCTGCTTTTGCCTCTTTTGTCAGGTGATATTTTTCTTGGTAATAGGCCCCTGCTCTCTTTTGTGCGATATCTAAAATATAATCAGGAACATCGGATTGCACGATAATTAATTGCTTATCCAGAGGCGCGCCTGCTGACCTCATAGCATCATTATATATGTCCAGTTCCGCCTGAGTTTTGCGTATATCATAATCCAACTGACGTGCAAGGTCTGGGTTCGAATAACTGGTTTTAAATTGCAATTCCTTTGCTTTATTTAAGAGATCAAGTTTTTGAACGTAACGCTTGGGTTCAGGAGCAAATGCCTGGATGATTGCCATCAGAAGATTGAACTGTTCTTCAGGCAACAGTCCCAAGGACTCCATGTCATTTTCCTTGATGAAAGTAAAAGCCAATGAACCAAAGGCCTCTTCTCGACGAAGACTAAGTGTCAAAAGGTAATGAAGGTAACTACGCGCTTCTTTTAAATCAAAATCTGCCATATACAAATCCAACTATTAAGCAACCGTTAATATGAATTGACTAAACCGATATCGTAGACACGATATTATACATCGTTTACAAGACTGCCAAAAAAAAATCAAGGGTGCTTTTATAATGTTTTTAGATAAATTAATTTTTAATACCAGGAAAGAGGATCCAGTAAAGAAAGGCCCAACTATTTGACATTCAAATATCTATTACAATCATCCGACTCGAACCGCTTCCTTTGGGTTTAGACTTGCCGCAAGTTTTGCAGGATAAAGACCGGCAATGAAAGAAACCCCCCAAAACAAAAGCAGAGAGAATAAAACAAAAGCATAAGGGTAGTGGATTTGGATAGTCCAACCGAATGACTGTTTGTTTATTACAAAAATCAAAATATAGGAAACAATCACTCCGGCAACCACACCTAGAATTGAACCAATAAACCCTAAGATACCTGCCTCGATAAGAACCATGCGCTTAACTTGCTCCCGAAACCCTCCAATAAACCTAAGAATTCCAATCTCTCTTTTGCGCTCAAGTATTAATGCGATCAAGGTATTGAATAGCCCAAGCAACGCCACGCATCCCGCAATGATTTCCAGCGAATAGGTAATAGCAAAGGTTTTATCAAAAATTTCCAGTACGTTTTGTTTTAATTCAGAGTTCGATCTAATAACTAAATTATAATCTGCGCCAAGTGTTTTTAGTATCTCCTGTCTGACATTTTCTATTTCATTTTTATTTGAAAGATAAATCACGAAGCTATTAACATCGGTATCACTATAATATTTAATAAATATTGATCGATCTATAATGATGTATCCTCGCTCTCTCGAATAGTCATAATATACTGCTGCAACTTGAAGTTCAGCTGAACCATTTGGAGTCTCCAAATACAAGGAATCACCTATTTCAACCTCATGTTTAAGCGCAAAAGATTCTGAGACAATAGCTCTGTCTTGACCAACCATCTCTGCAGCTAATTCCTTTGCGCTTGGACCAGACTTTATAACCAAATTACCGTAGCGGGATAGTGCTTTAAAATCACCTGAGCCTAATACGGCCGGTTTATCATTATAACTAATATCTTGAGCACGAAATAAATCCACAGCGGCAACTCCAGGAATTTTCCTTATGTCTCCTACTCTGTCTCCTGGCAATGTATACTGATAATCGATATCCCTTCCTCCTGCAACTTGGACAAAAAGGTCAGCTTTTAGCGTTTGGCCAATCCACACAATAACTGTTTGTCTAAAACTATGCACCATAATCGACATACTTATAATCATCATAAATGCTATCGCGAGGGAAGAAATTGCGAGTGAATTCCGACCAATATTTTGCGATAAATTCATACTGGCTAGAAAACCCTCCCCACCAAAATATTTTTTACAAACACCTTTTAAAAGGTCTCTCCCTAAAAGTAAAGCCGACGGAGAAAGAAAAGATACCCCCATGATCACAAGAAATACTGCCAGGAACCCAAAATAAGGAAACCCTCCTATAGGAGGCAATAAACTAAATATCCCCGCCAAAACAAAACTAGCAAGAGCTAGTAAAGTTAGCCTTCTGTCGCCTCGAAATATTTTTACATCATAGCTTCCGCGTCGCATAACTATTGTGGGTGACGTTCTAGCCGCATCAATAGCTGGCATAAGAGAAGATACCAAAGAAAGGCCTACTCCAAGCAACAAATAAGGCCATGATTGGCCCCAATGAAACTCAACTTCTGTTACATAACTCGGAGTATAAAGATTGTTAACTGTTACAGATACTGCATTGAGTGAAAA
>JABGTQ010000134.1 GCA_018647025.1 Nitrospina sp.
TTGCACCAGATTAATATAATTTATGTTCAAGAAATATGCTAGGTCTTTGTTTTATTGTTTGCTAAATTTTAAGTTAAAATTGAGTTGCGATTGTCGATTGCTAACATCATCACTCTAGGCTAGGAGGGGACAAAAATGAATATGTTGTTATTCAATAAAGATTTTATGTTGGATAATATTTAATCAAAGTATAGGCCATACTCCCAAGACTAATAAGTGAGATGAATAGGGAGCACCCTGCGAGTCCTAGAATAGGAGTTGGAGAACTTAAGGTCTTTCTATTTTTTAGCCATCTAACCGTAATTAAAACACATGACAGGGCGAGTGCGATTGCAACCCAGGAAAGCGTTAGGATCTTCGAGCTAAAAATAACATCGTTGCTCAAATGGTTAATGGCAGCAATAGCCCACCCTAGTGGAGGCAGACTAATAAAGTATGCAATTAAAGCGTTGTTATTCCCTTCCCCTTTATACCTAGAAACGAAACGAAACCCTAGAATAACTAGAGAGCCTAATAGAATAGATACTAATAAAGTATTTGTTTTTTGTTTTGCTTTTTCACTGCGGATGAAATTAAGTGCCCCGAGTACGTACTTTGAAACTTCTACTTCATCGGCTTCGTAATATCCTCCCTTACTTGTGTCATATATAAAAACTCTAGCAGTAGATGATTCAGCGGGAAGAGATATGGCTCGATATTCGTCTTTACTAGCAGAGTGGATTTCAATATAAACAATCCCAGTATTATATTTCAGGCCGTGACTTGAAAGTTGGACTAACTTATTTGCATACTTATGGTTCTCCATACGATAGTTTTCCTGCGCTTGCATTAAATTAAAAAGTGCATGACGCGCCATGACATCGTAATTATTTTCAAAAATTACAGCACATGATGTGAGACAAAACATGCACATAAACAAAAACATTTTTTTTATCGTAGAAATTTTCATAACACAAACTGGTATTAATCAAGGCTGAGTTTAATATAATCATACATAATGAAAATCTAAATTGTATAACATGTGTTTACTATACAGACAAGGGTAGGTAAAAATAGAATGTGGAAAAAATTAAAGTTTGTTACCAGTAATTCAGATAAAGTTCGCGAAGCTTCGTGCATTCTGGAGAGTCCCCTCGATCAGGTTTCTGGTCTCGATATAGATGAAATACAGGCTAGTGATGTAAGGAAGGTAGTTGCCCACAAAGCACAGCAGGCGTTTGATAAACTTAAGTGTCCTGTATTAGTAGAAGATTCTGGATTAAGTTTTACAGCATGGAATGGTCTTCCTGGAGCATTGATAAAATGGTTTGAAATTAGTGTTGGTTGTCAAGGACTGTTGAAAATGTTGGAAGGTTTTGAAAACCGCGAGGCTTTTGCAGTTTGTGTGGTAGCTATTTTTGATGGTCAGGAAATGCTCTTGGGTGAGGGGAAAATAAGGGGGAAAATTTCACTGAGCATCAGAGGTGGAAACGGATTTGGCTGGGATGTTATATTTATCCCTGATCATTATGAAAAGACATTCGCTGAAATGAACTTTAGGGAAAAAAATGCTATTTCGCATCGACGGGTAGCTTTTGAAAAACTTAATATGACAATACAAAAATAGATTATCTTGCAAATTAGATTTAAAGATTTAATCAGTGTCACTTAAATAAACTTAATTTCTGCTTAAATTTATCTTGCTAGAATTATTGTTTTTCTTACCGTATAGTTATTCAATTATTGTGTTAATGGTTTTAAAATAATTAATGAGGTTTTTATAAATGAAAGAAAAGACAGGCTTTGTTGTAAATTTTTTGCTGATGTTTATTATTATTTTTGTTTTTACAGGGATTTCTGGCTGTGGAAAACCTGGCAGTGCTCTCAATTGGTATCCGAAGGCAGAACGACTAGAGGGTAAAATGAATTCTAATGTTCCCCATGAGATTGTTCTTGATAAAGTTGACCTTAATGACACAGTTCTGATTAAAGGTGAGGATACTCATTCTATTAGTCGTTGGTGGATTGATGTTGAATGCGACTATTGGGCTGGGTGTTTCATGAGATGCGATGGATCGAAGCAACAATGTCGCAAGATAGCTGAGGACTCTAATTTTACTGTAAATTCTATTTCTCCTTTTTAAAGTCATAACTGTGTAATTGATTTATGGCATTAATTTTTACTGTTGATGACAACCCTGAGATTAGTGGGTTGATTAAGGTTTTGTTTGAGGACCGAGGCCATGAAGTCATGGCTTTGGAGAATGGCAAGCAGTGCCTTGATCTACTTGATGAAAATCCTTCTGCAATTTTCCTAGATATGGCCATGCCAGTGATGGATGGCATGGAAACATTGAAAATAATTAAGAGTACCAAGGCTGATTTGCAGGTTATCATGTTAACAGGTGCTGACGATGCAGACTCTGCAGTTAAGGCTATGAAGCTTGGAGCATTTGATTATATTGTTAAGCCTTTTGATGAGCTTCGTCTTTTTTCCGTCCTGGATAAAGCGATCGAACAGAATGCCTTGATTGGGCAAGTGAACTATCTTAAAGGTCAATTAAATAGGGAACAGGGTGGCACAGGAATTGTGGGAACGAGCTCAGCTCTGGTTGACACATTAGATAAAGTCCGAAAAGTGGGTGTTAGTAATGCCGGAGTTCTTCTTCTTGGTGAGAGTGGGACTGGAAAAGAATTGATGGCACGGGCCATTCATGAGAGTAGTCGTTTTTCAAAAGGCCTGTTTGTCGATATTAATTGTGGAGCCATTCCTGAAAATTTACAAGAGAGTGTGCTCTTTGGCCATAACAAAGGTTCTTTTACGGGTGCAACTGAAACTCAGAAAGGGAGATTGGAGCTAGCTGACGGAGGAACGCTGTTCCTTGATGAAGTTGCGGAAATGTCATTAAATACCCAAGTTAAATTGTTGCGTTATCTTCAAGAAAAAAGCTTTGAACGGTTAGGCGGGACGAAAAAGATTTTTACTAAGACTCGAGTTATTGCTGCTACCAATAAAGATCTTAATAAGGAAATCAAGGACGGGTCTTTTCGTGAAGACTTGTACTATCGGTTGGCGGTGTTTCCAATTACTATTCCACCATTGAGGGAGCGTAAGGATGATATCCCAAGTCTTGCTAAACACTTTATTACCCTCTATAAAAAAGAATTTGAAAAAGAAATATCTTTAATCACTCCTGAGGCCATGGATGTATTAGTTAATTATTTTTGGCCTGGTAATGTTCGAGAGCTTGGGAATGTGATTTATCAAGCAATGATAATGGCAGAGTCTGACTGTATTGATAAAGATAGCTTGCCAAGCAATATTAAAAATCAAATGACACAAAAGGAGGGAAATAGTAATGCGTTTCAATATCCTTTTAGTAAGGGGAGCTTTGTTGAACCTTTTGACGAATCAGTTCGGCAAGTTCTGCAAAGAGCCTTAGACCTAACCAATGGAGATATTCCAGAGACTGCAAAAAAGTTAAAATTAAGTCGATCTAGTTTCTATAGGATGGTTCAAAAATATGACCTTACAAAATCAGTCCCTAAGAATTAAGCCATAGTAATTTTATATTCCCTTCAAA